>CBFDDY010000001.1:0-53563 GCA_965603705.1 uncultured bacterium
ACAGCGTGACATCCGATACAACCCTGAACTTTTCCATAAGGACCTGCTTTGCCGGTGAGGCTGTATTTAACCCAGTACCAATCACCGGCTGAAGGATTATAATCTTTGATTTTATACATGACTGTGATCGCAGTGAATTTTTTATCCTGGTTATAATTTTCCTTAACTTCGATCGAACCATATGGCACCGGGACAGCAGTGGCATTAAGCAGAATTTCATTGACATATACTTTATGGAAAGGGCCGTGGGGAGCATTTCCAGGCTGCATTCCAGCATGGTCTTCCCAAAAGCCCCAATCCTTATATGGGGATTCCTGAGTAATATAATCCCACAGCTTCTGCGTATCCGGTCCGGGCATATCCGCCCTGAAGCTGAAACCTAAGAAAATTATTATTATAACTAAACAAAAAGTTAAAATTGCCACCTTTTTCATTTCATCCTCCTGATTTTTTCTTTCATTATAGAAACAATGCAGAAAAATATCAATATCTATCGGAATAGTAATATCAACAGCCGGTTATCATGGGCTTGAATTTCGAGAGAGGGGTGGTTATGATGAGTCTTAATTCAGGAGGCTTACGGCCAAGTCTACTGCTTGGGCTGCGTCCGGAGCATAGCCGTCCGCTTTTATCGCTTCTGCAAAAGCTGAGGTTACAGGCGCGCCGCCTACCATTACCTTGACCCTCTTTTTAAGACCGGTCTTTTCCAGCTCATCGATTAAAACTTTCATAAAAGTCATAGTAGTAGTCAGGAGGGCTGACATTCCTACAATATCGGCGTCTTCTTTTTTAATCGATTCCATAAATTTTTCCAGGGGAACATCAGCTCCAAGATCTATAACCTCAAAACCGGCACCCTCAAGCAGCATAGCTACAATACTTTTTCCAATATCATGAAGGTCACCATTTACAGTACCCATAACTACTTTACCCTTGGGTTGGACATTTGCCTGAGCGAGAAGAGGCTTTATAACTCCCATCCCGGCTTTCATCGCCTTGGCGGAAACCAAGACTTCTGGGATAAAAACTTCATTGTTTTTGAATTTCTCGCTGACAACATTCATTCCGGCAACCAAGCCCTTATTTAAAATATCTTCCGCTGAAACGTTTTGAGAAAGGACCTGCTCTGTAAGTTTTTTAACTTCATCTGCATCTCCATTCTCAATACTGACGGCAATTTCATCTAATAAATTCATTAATATCTCCCCTTAAAAATATCAATTGGTATTCAACCTATATAGGAATTAGATATTTAATAAGAAAAACCCAAACTAGTAAAGCTTTTTTTGATTCAATCCTCAGCTGCCCTATTTAGCTAAGGCTGAGCTTTGGGAGACAGTAGCAGCTCAGCCTTAACGTTTGGCGGGAAAATTCTTAGCGTGTCTTATTTATAATGCAGAGAACTTTCCTGTTTTTTCGTTCCACTTCACAAATAAATACCATAGAAGTATGATCCCAAGGAATAGCAGAATTGATCCCCCATAGCCTATTTTGTGAGGAAGATAAAATTGTTGCTTCATACCCGGAGACAAAGCTTTATAAAAAGGCGCTGCTATATACTTAGCAGTAAGAGGCATAGCGATTATCATACCGGCTACAGAAGCCCAAAGCTTTATATGGCCTTCACCGGCACGCCACAATGAACCAACAACACAACCCCCGGCCAACGTCATCCCGATGCCAAAAATCACACCGCCGATTATTGCCGGCAACCAGAAGTGCGGCCAGACCCATATCATCTCTTTAGGAGTACCCGCAGCCATAAACTTAATAATAGCAAAGCCGAACATACTGACCAAAATGCCGGCCATCACAGCGACAGGGGCAGAGGATTCCCCAGTCATAAACGGTTCACGCAGTGCTCTCACTATGCAGAAGCGCGATCGCTGGCAGACGAATCCAAAGAAAAGGCCGATCAATACGTAGCAGACTAAAACTTTGTTGCCACCTTTATTAAAGTTAAAGGCAATAACTAGCCCCACAATCAATAAAATTGTGCCGATCAATGGTTGTATCGATGCCCTATCAGTTGCGGCTGACAGGAATGTCGCCGATTTTCCACTGCTTATCTTTGGAAACTTTTCCATCTCAAACAGCAAGTATTTGAGGGCAACATACGTCCCAATCACCAATCCTGCCGTAAACACTATCGCACCGAGCGAAAGAGCCGGCCATCCACTGAAAAAACCTCCGATCGTACAGGATTTACCTATAATGGCGCCTATCCCCATTAAGGCTCCGCCAAGGAAACCCTTGATTATTTCTCCTATCGGAGGAAACCTAAAAGCAAACTCTTTAGACATCAATGCCGCTACAAAAGCACCCAGCAGCATCAAAAAACAGAGGACAGCATATGGGTGCACATTTGCAGCTGGTAGCGATGCTTCCGCGCTGCCAAATCTTACTATGCCAAGCGAGTTGAAGATATTCTGACCCCAATTAAGGATACCTCCGCTAGCACCCCAGGGTTTTAAGACAATAAACAAGCAAATGTTACCCACTCCTAGAAGGATACCACCTACCCACATCGCCCATGCCTTTCCAAATAGCAAATGCAATAAGCGCTTAATTCCTCCCTTTTCCGCTTCGGATTTTGACATAAAAAGCCTCCTTATTGATTTTAAAAACTATTACATAATACTCTTACTTAGTTCGACGAATATAGTATTTAAACGTTCCTTTTTCCTCAGTTGATTCTATAAACTCATTTCCTGTTTTTTCACACCACGCCGGTACATCAGTTTTAGAACCAGGATCTGTGGCAAGCAACTCCAACACCTGGCCTACATCAATATTCTTAATCCCTTTAGCAAGCTTGAGGATTGGCATTGGACATGAAAGTCCGCTACAGTCTAAAGTTTCATCCGCTTTGACCGTCATAACTTTACCTCCTTAATATTTTTTTATTTTTTTTTAATGCGCCTATCAATCCAGATTAGAAGAACACCTGAACTTGGATATCTGCAGTTTTTGTCCACTTATCAGCCCCGTTCACATTTACAGAGCCAAACTGAAACTTTAAGTTGACATTGTGTCCATGCATCCACCAGTTCACACCACCCAGGATTGCTTGACGCTTGCCTACATCACCTTCACTCGGTGCATACCATTCAAATGCAATAAGGGGCTCAATATTATTGATGCGGTATCCAAAATCAGCCCACAAACCACATCCCTTAGGAAGGGCGCCACCAGGGCCAAAATTGTAAAAATTCAAAGTACTTACAATACCGTTTTTCCCCATGGGAATATCGGCGAAGGCATCAAAGGCAAAGGCGGAGTAAAACTCATCTCCATTATCACCGCCTACCCCGGGCTGGAGGTCAAAACTCGCTCCAAATGAGAGGACCTTCTTTGTGCCAAGGTATGTCCCTGCCCAGAAAAATCCAGGCTCTGGATCAAAGACGTTGTAGCCAACCCGCCCAACAATTCGCAGGCTGTCATTCTTATTTTTGGCCGGCACGGGAAACACTGCATTGGGATTACCCGGAGCATACTCAATACCATCCAGGATAGCGAGCCGATAATCTATGTGTTTGTCTGACAAGAGTCCTCTTGCCATGATTCCCATATCCCGGTGACCTATTCCCCCGTATCTCTGTAAAAATGAGCCGTGGAAATCAAGTCCATGCAGTTTTGCACCTGTTTGTTGCATGTGTCTTGAAAACGGCAGCTTCAACAATCCGGCATTGATCTTTAAATAATCAGCTACAACAAATTCCACCCATGCATCTGCAATCAGAGTACGAGCAGTCATGTTGCCATCTTGGCCCATGCCTCCGTTCAGTGTCCCGATAAAAAAGTTGACCTTCGGGGCTATCTGGCCTGCAAACAAAAGCCTGACTCGCTTCAAAAAAAAGTCCGTCTTTAGACTAGGCCCCTGGTCTATTGGCATATGCATCCAAGTCTGTACAAACCCATTGATGTTAAGGAATGCTTTATCTGAAATGTTAATCTTTGCTGCTCCAGCATTTGATGTGAAGCAGAACAGGCATACGAATAGGGTTAATACCGCAAACAATTTTCTCATCTTTTTATCTCCTTGTAAAATATAATACTTAGCATCAGGTTGATTTTATAATAGCACTGTATAACACTATATGCGCTTATCCTCTCTCCATCGCTCCTCCTTATTACTGGAATCTTAAAACTCCTTTACGGTGGCTATCTTCCATATCGACATATCATAGTAAAAAAATAATTAGATATACTAAGGAAAAAATCATTTCTTAAGTATTTGTAAAATTTTAATGACCCGCTTATCAATCACTTTATAGCATACTTCTAGTCCCGTTTTGCTTCCATCTATTATGCCTTTATTCCGTAATATCTGGAGGTGCTGGGAAACTGTAGATTGAGGGATGCCTATTTTTTTTTGTATTGAATTAACACTACATCCTTCCAGGTCTAATCCTACTAACAATAGCTCAATTATTTTCAAACGTGCCGGGTGAGCAAGTGCTTTTAAAAGCTCACTTTCGTCCCTGTATTTGTATTTCATTTATTTAAAATCACCTTCTTTTTTAGAATATAATAATGTTTGAGATTTATGCGTATTATATTCATAATTTCATTTATTCGGATATTTAAATATATGAATAAAGCAATGTCAAGAAAAAAATTAATTTTGTCAAGGCAACGCAAAAACTTCCGGTTTTCAGCAAAGCAAAATCAGGGCCGTAGAGGGCTTCTATTATTTCTTTTTCTTTACCTTTGTTAGGATATCACTTCTACCGTCGGGGAAACGGGCCTTGATCGCATATTCTTTTTCTTTATCATCAAGGACGAACTCAACCCGCACATCGGCCCAGCCACCAAGAATAAAATAAGTCTCGCTTAGAGGAATCATCTTAAATTTTTGAGGGCCCGACTTAAAAAACAGCTGCCCGTCCTCCAAAGTAATGACACTACGTGTATACTGCCCCACATACTTTTTTAAGATCTCCTCTTGAACTTTTTGCGGTTCCAATCTTGCTTTGATACTGTCCAGGGCCCACTGCATCCTCTGTTTTTTTTCCTCGTCTTCGGTCTTTTCCGTAAGTTTTTCAAGCGCCGTATAATGTGCTTTGTCCAGGGCTTTATCCCGCGGAACAGAAATATGCGGCACAATACCTTTACCTTCCCAGTTTGTTCTAGTGATGGGATTAATGGCTCTGCCGCTCGGAACCCAGACGAGAAAATCATCATTCACAATCCGGCTTCCACCAGGATGAGCTCCCCCACCTGTTGTTTCACCAACAATAGTGGCCCTCTTAAGGTTTTTTAGGTTATAGGTAAATTCTTCGGCTGCGGAAAATGTACGGGAACTTGTCAGGATGTAGAGATCAGTATCGTACATCTTTTTTCCGGGCACATAACGAAGAGTCCAAAACTGCTTTATGGTATCGTCCCCGCGCCATTCAAAACTGTTCAAATACGTATACTCCTCAAGAAAATAGCTGCTTATTATCTGGATCGTAAACGGGCTGCCGCCGCCGTTATCGCGAAGGTCGATGATGACCGCATTGGAATTAGCTAAAAAATTCATGGCTGCAATGATTGTCTCGGCTGCTTGATCTAATCCGGAAAAGCCTGTCAAGTCGAGATAACCAATGTTTCCTTCCAGGATCTCCAGTCTTCGAAATCCAAAATTTCGCTGACGCTCCCGCTCGATTTGTGCTTTTTGCGCCTTCTCCCGGTCTTCTTTGCTTCTGCTGTTGCCGGCCCTAATCCTTTTGACGGCTTCGGGGTCGTAAGTGACTCGGATGTGTTTGTCCTTGCTTATTTTGTGTAAATCATTTGTGAGAGCTTGGGCAAATGTTTCCTCATTGTTAATTTTGTCATATTTTCCTTCTTTTAGCTGTGTATTCAGATGATCTTCCATTTTTTTTGCTGTCTCAGGGAAAATGTAATTGCTCTTAAGCAGCTGGCCAATCCGTTTGACGACTTCAGATTTAAGTTTAGCTGTGAAGGTAATGTCCTCTGCTGCTTTATTTTCTTGAGAAAAAGCCGGCAGGCTCCCAAGCGTGAAAAAGAGCATAAAAAGCAGAATAATCATAACCAGTTTTTTTGCCTTAATTAGAGACATGACAGAACTCCTTATGTTATTTCTAGGTAATTTAACACATTATATCTTACATACTGGTTATATGTAATAGTTTTATCAAATTTCCACCCTCATAAAGGATTCATCAGAGTGGGAAGTGGGTGATATAGGAGGAAGAGAAACCCCTTTAAAAGCTTATTGATCACAGCTGAACATTTCACGCGCCAGTAATTGTATACACTTTTTTCTTAGCATGGTCTCTCTTCCTCGAAGCCCCATTTTTTTCCCCAAGCATGATGCTTCTGTATAAGATAGTTCAAGTCATTTCCTTTCGAATCCCAAAGGTTTCTCAATGGTGCCATATCGATTTCAACTTTTTTCTGCGAAGGCAAAACAAATTCAATCGCAGGTTTTTGTTTGGCGTATCCGAGGCGGATAGGATTAAAATCGATCGACTTGGCTTCTTGGATGAAGGAATTGATTTTTAAAGAGGGAATAGTAAAGATGAGTTCAAACTCTCCGTGTATGCCTGCAACCATGAACCAATAAGGTGTCTTTGTTACTTCACAAAATCTAAAAACCTCTGGCGCTAAAATTGTCTTCCAATCCGCCTCGATGACAAATCCCTTATTGTTGATGCGCGAAAGCTGGTCAAGTGTGATTAACAATCCATCACTTGTGTCCATACAGGTTGTCGCGTATTTCCGGATCAACTGCCCTTCTCTGATACGCGCATGAGGCCGGTAAAAACTTTCAGGAAAAAGCTCCTCCGGTAACTTTGCCAGATGCACAAGCCCAAGGGCATTTCCGCTTCCCGCTCCACTGCTCAGGAAAACACAATCTCCGGGTTTACAGCCGAGACGAGTGATCTTTTGCTCTTGAGGTACAAGTCCGATTGCACAGCCTGTTAAGGAAATATTGGGGCCTGTATTTGTGTCTCCGCCCAAGACAAAAACACCTAATTTTTTACAGGCTGCCCCTATTCCCTGGGCTATTTCCTTCCGAAAATTATTATCTCTTGTAGTCTCAAGAGAAATGGATATAACAATACCCAGAGGTTCGGCCCCTACAGCAGCCAAGTCACTAAAATTTGACATCACTGTCACCCAACCCATAGTGAAAGGATCCTGATACAAACCCTCGCTGATTTCCTCAGAAAGGGAATCAATAGTGACTGCAAGAAAAGAGGAATCATTTCCTTTGATTTCAATCAACTCAGCATCGGTTTCATGAGGGTTGTTGATTTGATAAGGGGAGCGGCTAAAACGGCACACCCAGGAGTTTATAGTTTTATTTTCTAAAATCTCATCCATTTTATTCATTGACAACACCTTAATGTTTTTGAGATCAGTTTGAATCTTACCTGGTTAGCTCTGACTACTTCGCCATCCATTTCCAGATCAAACGTCTTGGGGCTTGTAATAGAGAGTTCTTTCGCCAACCATGAATAATTATTTGGCTGGTTTTGAAATTTTTGTTTGTAAAGCCCCAACATTGTCTTTACTGCCTCTCTTCTTGTCATATCAGAGGAAAGATTTACTCCGAATTTTCCATCATCCGGTTTGACTAGAGTGTCATAACAGAGGCCGCCGGCAAAATGAGGATTTTTTACTACGCCTAAATTAGTGATGGAAAAGTAGCGGAGATTGTCATTATCTAAGGTTAGTGCACATGGAATGTTACGATAGGAAAAAATTGTCTTTAAAGCAGAAACAACTACAGCTGCTTCTTGAGATATCCTTTGAATCCGGACCATATAAGGAAGCCTCGAATTGTAAAGCGCATTGGCTTGGGCCGTAATTCCAATGCTGGCATTAATGATAGAATAACGGGTTGAAAACGGCTTTTGAGATTCTTTATAGCGGATACGAATTACATCTGGCGAGATTGTGTTTTGCCGGTCCATTCTGGTGGGGATGCCCTGGACAAAAGTCTCAGATCGAAAGGGTTTGTGAAAGTCATTGCTGGAGCCAAGGCCTACAGCTCCGAAAAGAATCTCTTTCATAACTGCTGAAGGATTTTTCATCAAAGCATTTAAAAGAAGATTGACCGTACCATCACCCCCGGCTGCAATAAAAGTCCTTTCGCCTGCTTTGATCGCTTTTTTAACTTGACTATAGATTGCCGCGGGAGATTTAATTTTCTCGAGTTGAAATCCTCCAAAACGCTGTCTGAGAGCTCTATATATTTTTTCCCATTTTCTCTGGCCTTTACCATAGTCACAATAAGGATTTAGATAGATATACATTTTACACCTGTCCTTTTTCCGGCCTGTGTTTAAGAGTAAGCTCAAAACTGGCATAAAAAAGAATGGCAAACAGAATCCAAGCAGGCTTTAAAAGAATAATCTCAGCAATATGCAAAAGTAAGAATCCTCTGACAACGTTAGCAATAGGCCCATGTGATTTTTTCTCTTCTCTGATACGATGGATCTTGACTTGGGCCAGAATCAACACTGCAATGGCTGTCAAATAAAAGGGAATGGATGCCCAAGACCAGGAAAAAAAATCTTCCTTCGCAAGGACTTTAGATAATCCCAACCCTGTTGCTAATACGGAAAGAAAAGCGAAAACATCACTTCCGACAGCCGCTTTTTTCCACCCGTAAGCAACAACAAAAGTGTTATAACCACTCGCCTCGTCAGCTGAAATGTCCTTAAAATAACCCATAAGAACAAAATTGGCATAGCTGAAAAAGACACTGATTATGATGAAAATCAGGATGCCGCTTTCAAATATATTTGAAATAGAATTTCCGGAACCTGTTGCAGCCATTTTTCCGATAATTGGAAGCAATGCCACAATCCAGGCATTGTAAAAGGGTCCGCCCCACCAACGCCGCTTAAAATATGTATAAGTGGCCAAACCTGTAATACATAGAATTCCCGGGAGGAGAGTCAATGGATTGAGCAAGAGGAGGACCGCACATCCTGCCAGGAGTCCGATCAGGCTCACTGGAAGGACCTGTCTTCGCCTTATAATGCCTTGGACCAGGGGACGATATGGAGAGGAGATCGAATCAGTATCCATCTGAAAACAATCGGTCAATGCCTGCCCGAATCCATAAGCAAGGAAAAAAACAAAAAAAACGCTCAGGGTCACACCAATCCCTCTTTCAGCTCCGTCGACAAATCCTGCCATTCCTGCTACTCCTGAAACAAAAAGGAGATAAGGCCGCATCGTGATCCAGTAGGCTTTCCAAAAAATAAAGCTGTTTAAGTCAGCATATTTCTGTTTCATTGTCTGTTCTTTTTTCATGAGCACTCCATTTTCTAAATCAAATCCAGCCTCTTACCGACAAGTTTAAATTTTTCTATTGCCCGCTCTAAATTATTCTGGGAAAGGGAGGCCATAACACTTATCCTTATAAGAGAAGATTCAGCAGACACAGCTGGAGGTACAACCGGATTAACAAATACTCCTTCCTCTTCTAATTGCGATGCCATTTGAAATGCTTTTTTATCATTTCCGATCAGCAGAGGAATGATAGGAGTCTGAGTAGGTGTGACCTTGAATCCTAATTCTTTAAGGTTTTTTCTGAGGAAATTCACATTTTGACGTAAATTTCGGAGCAATTGAGGAGACCTTTCCAATACTTGAAGAGCAGCCAAGACTGTAGCCACAACAGAAGGAGGCGAGCTGGCAGTGAACAGAAAAGGCCGCGAGTTGAAAAGGTTTGTTAAGAAAAACAGAATAGGGGAAAAACGGAGAAAATTAAGTTCGTTTTAAGCAGATTGACTATTTTTGAAACTTGTAACCGGACCAGGGTACCGTGATGATATGGGAAGGCTGGGCGGGATTATTCTCGATCTTTTGCCGCAAACTGTGGATAAAAGTATCGATTGTCCTTGTTGTGGGGAACTTATCATATCCCCAAACCTCATTGAGAATAGTTTCCCTGCTCACTACATCTCCCTTACGGGAAAATAGGAGCTTAAGAAGGCCATATTCCTTGCTTGTTAGATAAAGGTCTTTTTTTCCTTTTGAGGCAACTTGCTTTTTAAAATTAATGTATACATCCCCAAAAGAGCAATCTTCAACATCCGGCGCAGCAGGCTTTGAGCGGCGCAGCACAGCATTTATCCTGGCGAGAAGTTCTTTTGTCCCAAAAGGCTTGGTGAGGTAATCATCTGCTCCGAGCTCAAGCCCTAAGACTTTGTCAATCTCATCTTTTTTCTCTCCTGTCAGGATAATAATCGGCATCATAATTCCTTTGATCCGCAGCCTCTTGCAGATTTCCAGGCCACTTAAAGAAGGCAGGTTTAAATCTAGAACAATCAAATCAATTTTTTCCTGGCAGGCGAGCTGAAAACCCTTTTCTCCATCCGTAGCTGTTGTAACTTTAAAGTTTTCTACATCAAGAAAAGACTTTAAAGTCTCAAGTAAGGCTTTATCGTCTTCAATGATCAAGATATTTTTCATGGTTTTGGGAATATCAAGCTGAAAGTACTGCCTTTTTTGAGTTGACTTTCAACTATGATTTCTCCTTTATGCGCTTCCATGATGTGCTTGACAATTTTCAGTCCCAGCCCCACTCCTTTTGGATTGTGGAGGCTCGCTTCAGCATGCCTGTAAAATTTCTCGAATACCTTCCGGATCTCTCCTGAAGGGATTCCAATTCCTTTATCTTTAACTTGAATTTTGACCCTTTTTTCTTCCTCAATAAGCTGGATTATGATTTCCTTTTTATCTAATGAATATTTTATAGCATTATCAATGAGATTAATCAATGCCTCTCTTACGGCATCCTTGTCTATCTTGAGAAAGAGAGGATTTTCAGGTAATTTAACCTTTAGATCATACCCATCTGATTCCACTCTGTATAAAAAAAGTTTAACAGCTTCTTTTATAACTAACTGTATTTCAACCTTTTGAAAATTATATGTTTTAACCTGCTGTTCAATCTTGCCAAAATCAAGGATATTGTGCAGGAATCGCGAAAGATGGCTGCTTTCACTGGCCACAAGGTTTATAAGTTCATTCTGCTTTGCTTTATCCTTTATCTTTCCTTCCCGGAGAATCTCAGCCAGCCCTTGGATGGAACTCATTGGAGTTCGAAGCTCGTGGGATACAGATGAGATAAACTCAGTTTTTAGGCGGTTGAGCTCATCCAGTTTCTCATTTTCCACTCTTTCATAAATCACTTCTTCCTGAAGCCTGATCCTTTCAAGGTTTAAAGCCAGTTCCCGAGCCATAGTGAGTAATAGCTCAATGTCATCCCGCCTGAATCTCTCGCCCGATTTTTTCTTGCCAATCGATAAAAATCCAGCCAAATCAGACGATTTGAAAAAGAGAGGAATGACCAACTCGATCTTTTTCTCCTCGAATGTTCTCTCATGTGAAAAGTCCATGTTTTCTTCCGTACGAGCAGCCCTTTTTCTGGCAAATATTTTATCAGAATGGATAAAAAAAGAAGCTAGATATTTAAGGTCTTTTTCGCCATTTTTTTGAATCAAAAGCTGGGGCTTTCCAAAATCCACTGAATAAATATAGACTCCGATATATTCCAGAGGTAAAGCGTCTTTTATCTTTGTTATAAAAAATTCGATAAGTTGACCACTGTTTGCTATCTTGTAAGCTCTCCCACTGAAACTGAGAATGCTTTTTTTGTAGTCAAAACTCACACGGAAAAATGCTTTATCCACTATCGTCTGAATTTTTCTGCGGGCAGGATGAAAAGCTACCGCAGCTGCAAGAGCTCCGATAACAGAAACGGCTGTTTTATGAGCAGAAAAAAAACTTGAAAAAATATTTTGAAGAAGCGCTACAAAAAAGAGATAAACACTGACCGTAAACACAGTCAGAATGAAATAGATTATGCTGCGGTTGATAACCAGTTCTACATCCATCAGCTTAAACTTAACAATGGAAAAGGCAAAGGAAAGAGGGACAAGAATCAAAAACAAGATAGAAAATTCTTCAGGGATCAGGGGTTCCCCTCTTATTACCAGGGGGAACTGGTATAATAGGATAAAGGGTCCCAGACCGATAAAAAGGCCATAAAAAATCCATTTTACCTGAGCCCGCTCTTCCTCCAGGAAAGTTTTTGTATAGATAATAAAAAGATGTAAAATTGCAAGAAGGACAAATACAACCAAGTAAAAACGAAGGGCAATATAAACAGATTGATAAACCCTGTATGTTGCGATAGAAGAATTTTGACTCGAATAAAGGAATAAAGCCTCTAGAACTCCCGCAAAAATCAAAGCCGGACAGTAAATAACCAGCCTGCTTATTTTAGCTTGGCTCCTTGAGAAAAAAAGAGAAAAATGAAAAAGCAGAGCGGGCGCCAAAGGATAAAAAAAATAAAACAAAATCCCGGGGAGAAAAGAAAGCCAGTCCTCTCGCATGCACTGATACCCTCCGCTTATGATGATAGGCGAAGTAAACGCTAAAGAACCCCAATAAAAAATGCGGGCTCTTATGTCTCCAGCGCGGAGAAAAAAAACCACAACACCTATGCCAAAACTGATAAGCCCTATAAGGAGATAGATAAAGGGAAAGGGCATCTGGGAATAGTAAGGAATGAGTTGAGCTTCTTTCTCTTCAATTTTATCATTGATCTTAAGGGAGAGGATCACCCAATCTCCAATGGTCTTCTGGCTCATAATAAACTCGAGGTCCATAACACGCTTAATTTCTATACCATCTATCTGAATCTTCAGATTTTCTTCTTGAACGATGTTCTTGATATTCATTTCCAGCTGTCGTTCTGGAAAAATTTCATCGATCGGAGGAAGACCGGGGCGCTGGCGAAGTAAAAAGAATCCATAAATGCTTATAAGGATGATTATAATTCCTGCGAATAAAGAGAGAAAAAACGGTGCCTTTTTCATCCTGTGGTTTTCCCTTTTACCTGGGCCAACTATAACATTTTGCTTTCTTTAATGTCAAACAGAAGCAAGCGACTATACTGAAGAAGTATCGTTTGTTCTATGACATCCTGATTTTTTCCCATGTTAAGGTGGGATCACAAATCATTACTTAACCAAGATCCACTTATCCGCTTCTTTTTTAAGGGTCAATACCGCTTTTTTTGCAGGACTGATAGTTACACTTTGCTCCAACGACTCCGGCTGCAGCAGCAGCTTTAATGTGTAGGTTCCTTCTATTATCTCAACCGGTTCTCCTCCGACAGCGCCCCGTGCTTTGATTTCTCCCTGCTCATCCAGCAGCACAAATTCAACCTGAAGCGTTTGCTCCAGAGAATCCAAAAGCTGTTCGGAGTCTTTAGCATCCAAGTAGATCCCGCCGGTTGAAGCAGCGATCGCCTCCAACTGTTTGCGGGCATCGACTTCCTTAATGTCAAAACCCACAATATTGACCTGAAGATCAAGCCCAGCCCCTTGTAAAGCCATGGCTATTGAATTGATGTCCCCATCACAACTTTCCACGCCATCACTGATAAGAACAATGGTCCCTCCCTTTAACTCCTTAAAATCCTTGATCCCTTCCAAAACCGAATGGACCAGCGGGGTTTTTCCCCGGGGAGTGATCTTGTTAACTGCTTCGACCAGCTGCTTTTTATTGATAGGGCCAATAGGAGCGACCAGTTCCGTATCCTGACAAGCACGGCTGTTTTTCAAATTATAACGGTGCCCATAAAGGCGCAGACCCACATTCATCTCGTCAGGCAGACCATTGATGATCTGGTTTAGAACTTCCTTTGCGATCACGATCTTGGCTTTTCCCTGGATCTGGCCCCACATGGAATTGGAGGCATCAAGAATAAGCTCAACATTTTTGGCGGCCTTTTTCTCGGCTCCCTTTTCAAACCGAACCTCAACCAATCCAGGTTTCTGCTCGGTTTGAATCCACTCGGCCTTGAGCCGGTAGGCAACCGGCGCAGTAAGCTGTTTAAAAATCTGATCAGCACTTTCTTCGACTTTATCGGGTGTTGGCGAGTAATAATACTGTCCGCTGCTGGCAAAAGCGATCTCCTTGAATATCCGCTGTCGGGTGTTCCCAAAATAAGAAGTGGCCTTATCCCATCTACGCTGGACCGCAATAGTGGAAAAGCTTATCCCGGAATCCAGGATCGCATCCCACAAGTCGATATAATTTTGCAGACAGGTACTTCCCGAGCAGTCAACAACATCAAATATCGCCAACACGGCCCGATTTCCTGGCTGCGCTTGTACGCTTCTCACCGCTGCGCCCAGCCCTTTGAACGTGTCGGTTCCCCCTCCTCCTTTAACCTCTTTTTCCAGGGCTTGTTTCAACAGGGGAGCATCATGGGTAAAGCCGGATAGAAAATGAGGTTCAGAAGTGTATTTCATGAGCTGCAGATTCAATCCTTGGCCAAGATTATCCAAATAACTCCCAAGTATTCGCTTTACAATACCGACACTTTTACTCATACTGCTGCTGTCATCAAACACGATAGTCAAATATGATTCAGGACGGTCAATTCTGAGAAAATAATCATCTTGGGCCAGCTGATATGTGACTTCTGTGTTATTAGCCACAGAGATTTCCCGGATGGGATCGATCTTTATGCTTTCTGAGGTCATAAGGGAATATCCAGGCCGCATCATACCAAGATTGTTGATGTATATAGTCAGGGTATTTCCCGGTTGGTTTTTTAAGGCAATTTTATAATAGTCGATATCTTCTCTGGCAGCCTCCCCACCCAAAAAAGCAGACAAAGGCAGCGCCTGGGCCTGCTCAAGAGAATTGTTCGGCTCTTTCTCCTGGATTTGGACCTCGCCAAGTGTCTCTTCCCCGGGCTGGCGTATACTCAATTCCTTAAAATATCCTTTAACAAACATCTCATGAATTTCCAATTTTTTGGCATCTGCACCTTGAGAGATTTGCATCTTAAGATATTTGGCTCTAGTGGGCGGCACGGCAAATTCCTGGTAGCTATCACGTTCCGGCTGGATGGAAATGGTTTCCAAGGGGGAAAATTCCGATTTTGGGGTATGATTGGAGACCCAAAAATTTATCTCTTTGGGAAAACGTCTTGAGCGAAGCTTAAAGCCGATCCGGTGGATCTCAACAAATCTCCCCTGAGGAAAACAGAAAACCGCTTCCTGGGGAAGGCTGTCCCGGGAATAATCCACATCATAGGTGCTTGCGCAGTTATCATCCTGGAAAAGCAAATGGTCAATCAAATCATCAAATTTGTCACCCTTAGGAAGAGTTTCTCGATAAATGACCGCGGCTCCCCTTCGGGAAGCCAAAATATCCTGCAATTCCCTATCCGGCAGGCTGGTTTCTTCTATAGAAACCACCTGGTATTTGTCAAAATTGATGACACCGACATTCAAAGCCGAAGTTCCCAGGCCCACCTTGCCGGAGACCGGATTTTCAACATTCAAATCAAAAATTATTTTATTGTCGAATCTAAACAGAATCCGATGTCGCCCAGAATCTAACTTTAAGGGAAACCACTGCTTTCGGGGACATACAACGGCAGCGAATGCCAGTATCTCAAAACCCTGGGGAGTATGTCTTCCTAACTCAAAACGATTCTTCTGGAAATTATATCCCGCCATATAGTAATTATCAGAATCCTTATAACCAAAAACAAAACCGGAAAGATTTCCATCACTCCGCACCGCATAGAGGTTGGTCAGGAGAGAGTAGCCAGTCCAGCCTTGATCTCCTGTCAGGAGAAAAGTGGCCGGATGATCAAAGGCGTTGTAGATATCCGAGAATTCAGAGAGAACCACAGCCCATTGGCTGTCTTCATCATTAGCATCAGGATCATTCCAGATTTGCCAATGATCGAGATTGCCTGAGGAAAAATCATCTTCAAACATGATTTTACCGGGTGGACCGGCCGATAACCCTGAGGTAGATCCTGTGGTTTGGGGGGAACCCTCGTGAAATCCTTTAACAAATATTTCGTTTATCTGCACATAATTTTCGTTCACTGAGGAGAGAATCCGAATTTTTAAATACTTGGCTTTAATCCCCTCGAATTTGTATTCCTGATAACTTTTTTTCTCAGGTTTAATTTGAAATTTACCTAGAGATTCAAACATTTCATCTTGATTCTGCTCAGACACCAGGAATTCTATTTCTCCCGGAAAATATCTACCTTCCAATTGCAGACCAATACTGTGAATCTCGACCGGCTTTTCCTGGGGAAATACATAAATCCCTTCAAGAGGAAGCGGGGTTTTTTGGATATTTATCGACATAGAAGAACCGGGATGAACCTCATCCTTATCCATATAGAAATTATGGTCGATCACAACTTTAAAGGCATTTTTTTCAATTCCTGAAACGATCTGGGCACCACGATGTAGAGCCAGCAGATCCTGCTTATCCCGGGAAGGTAAGGAGGAGGAATCTAAGGAAAATACCCTCACAGGCCCGAACAATACCCGCGAACCTTGCAGTCCGGAAATCCCCAATCCAAATCCTCCCTGGGTATAACGACCGTCGTTTATATCAAAGATAACACGCTCATTGGCACTGAAGCAGATACGATCACCCCCAAAATCCAAGCGGATCGGGATATCAACTCCCGGGAGAAAATCGACCTTATGAAACGCCAGCAGTTCAAATCCCCCAGTAGTGCGAACCATAAATTCAAAACGCCGCTTGTAAAAATTGTATCCAACAATAAAAAAATGCTCCGGATCCTGGTACCCACAGATAATGCCAACCAAGTAACCCTGGACAGCAGCCATATGCAGCGAGGTTTTCACAGTATAGTTCTTCCAGGTTTTTTCTCCGGCCAGAAGAGCTGTTGCCATGATATTTTCTCGGTTGGAAAATCCGGAAAGCTCAGTCAAGCCAAACCGCCAATTACCAGGGCCCCTCTTGGTTTCCGGATCATCCACAATCTCCCAATTCTCCTTAAGGTCTGAAAAATTACTTTTAAACAGGATCTTTTGAGCATTGAGGTTTCCTGTAAAACATAGAAGCAATATCAGAGCAATAAAAATCCAAATGATTTTATTTCCACTCATTCTATCTCCCTATTTTTTTGATTGTATGCAGCCTTAAGAAAAATCAATCATACTTGCTCAGGTAATAATTCAAGATCGAGGTCGAAGCACAGGCAAACCCTTTGGCAAAGGCCTGACACCATCCCATATCGATCTTCACTCCTCCATCAAATCCCAGGGAATATTCCTTTTTGTAGCAGTCTTCTATATCAATGATCGTAGCTGAAGCAATGGTTGCGGAAACGGATTTTTCAAATCCAGGACACATATAGGCATTTAGTTCTTTCATGTAAGCCTTTATTTCTTCCAGCGCCGCCTTATTAATTTCACCATATTTAAGGATCATTGTGGCCAGCATCCACTGCGTATCCACAGCCCCGGTTATGGCGCCGATCGTAAAACCCATTTTTGAATTCAGCATTCCTTCGGTATCAAGTATGGTCCGCTCAAACATGGCTTGGTGCAGCCCTGTATCAAGAACACCGGTTGCCTCCCGTGTTTGGGGATCTATCTGCCACCAGCCCCAGCGGTTTTTCCCACTAAAACGGATACTTCTCTCAGGGACGATCAGGATAAAGCCGGAATCTATGGCTTTTAAAGCCCTGTCCAACACAGGATCAGGCATACCCAGTTTCTCCAGCTCACTCTTTTCCAATTCAGAATAGAACCGGATTGGAATTTTTCTCTTGGTCGCTTCCTGCATGATAAAAGCCGTGGTTAAAACTTTTTTTTCCAGGAAAAGCTCCAGGACCTTTCCCTCCAACACAGATTCGAAAACACCTCTTCCATACAAAAAAGTTTCTTTCATCGCTAATGCCTGTCCAGGATATGGAACTGCAGCTACACTGTCCTGCCTTAGGTCCATACCCGTTGAAACATTTTTGCCGTCGCCGGCTACAGAGGTTAAAATAATCCGGGGCAGCAAATAATAACTGCAAACAGATAAAGCCTGACCCGCATCCTTAGTTAAAGAATCCGATGAATACGCAAAAATCATGTTGATCAGGTGTCCTAAATTATCCCCCAATTTTTCTTCCAGAGAAAGGCTTTCTTTTAAAAGTGAGTTCTTATCCTTTTTGGATTTTAAACTCTTTTTAATTTCAGCGACTTTCGATTTGACCTGTTTCAGTAAACGGGAATCTGTCACTTTCTCCAGATCTTTTTCCCAGGACTCAAGCGGAATTGAATTCCCTGAGATAAAAATAGAATGTCTTTGGAAAAGCAGAAACTCGTCCTTTTCCTGAAATTTTTCAAACAAGACTCGTTCGGTTTCAAGCAAAGGTTTCCCATTGAGAGATAGACAAAAATTGATCCATACACGGCTTAGGGAATCCTTATCCGCTACAGTCTTTGATTTCTCCGGAATCTTTTCTTCGAATTTTCCCGACACCTCCATCCCTTCTTTGATTTTCAACCGGGCCAGATATTCAGCAGTCAAGCCCTTTTTCCCTTTTTTCCCGGATGCGCTCCTGCTTAAACCGCCAAAAGCCCCTCCCAGAGTACCCCCAGAGGATGCCTCTTCCTTGGACTCCTGGAAGCTTGTGGAAATAGATAAGGTAACAGGTTGATTGGCCATATCCTGCAACTTATGCTCTAGCATCAAGACATCTTCTCTTTTTCCCCCTTTTTCGATACTCAGTGATATTTTCATTTGAGGGAAAACTTCATCCGGCAGCTTGGTATATGTTTTTTCTACTTCAGCATAGGCTTTTCCCGGTACTGCATCAGAAAAAGTGGGATCAAGGTCAAGCCACTGGTTTTCATTTTTGATCTGAACCCAGAAATGATTCTTTACAATCGAAATAAGCTTATTATCCTCATAAGGT
The DNA here is from genome assembly GCA_965603705.1 of uncultured bacterium. GTDB lineage: Bacteria > Acidobacteriota > Aminicenantia > Aminicenantales > Aminicenantaceae > JAUVXM01. The sequence goes on from CBFDDY010000001.1 coordinate 18,758, forward strand.
TTTGAAAGCGGGATCTCTTGTCCATAGGAAAAATCTTTCTTCTCCGGAAACATAGATCGTATCAGGTTTGCGGCGTTTTTTTCGCTAAGCCGCCCTGAAACCAAGCGGATATCCCGGCCTTGGTGCTTCAGAACTTCCATCAGCAGCACAGCCTGTTCCATGGCATTGCCGGAACGTCCCCAAAGCACACCCTGTGAAGACTTTAAAAGATAAGCGGATGGCTCAAAGCGGATGCAATCCTTGACATAAACAAAAGCTTTCTGCCAATCCCCCATAAGCTCACGGCTGAGTTCAGAGGAAGATGTATAGACTTTTTGATTTTCATCAGCAAAAGAGACTGATACATTCAGCACAACCGTGCTTAAGACATACCCAATAAGAAACAATCTAAAGAAAAATCTGAACATATTTCCTCCTCTTACCTAACATAATACACCATAACCTAGGGCTCCCAGGTTAAAATATCAGGGCACCCTCACTCCTAAAACCTCGAAAGCGTAAGGAGGTAGGAACATCTCCGGTATTAAAGGCCAGCTCAAACCGCAGCGCAACTCCCGGAGGTAAAATAAACGGATCTGGTGGATGGAACAAAAGGGATGCCGTGGCTGACGATCTTGATCCGCGCTGCTTTGTTCGTTTCGTTTCCGCTTGAAGCAAAGACGGATCTATCCATCAAAAAGGATACTATGAATAATCCAACCGTACCGGTTATTGCTACAGTCCGTAAGAATATATTTTCTGATAATAATGATTTGAACATATCCCTTCCCTCACATATTTTTAATTATAAAGGAAGATCAAATCTTTAACCAGCGGAACCTTATTTTTTGCAATCACATATTATTCTTTTTTATTCATACTTTAAATTTTCAATAGGATTGATACTTGTTGCTTTAATTGTCTGGAAACTAACTGCAAATAATGCAATAGCAAAAGAAGCAACAGCAGCCAGCAGAAAAACCTCTATCCCCATATTTGTACGATAAGCAAAGCCCTGCAGCCATTTGTTCATAAAATAGTAAGCAAAAGGCCAGGCAATGATATTTGAAATCAGCACTAATTTTATAAAATTACTTATTAAGTTATTGAAAATGCCAAAACTGGAAGATCCTAATACCTTTCTAATACCAATTTCTTTCCTTCTTCTTTCAACCATAAAAGAAGCTAATCCAAACAGGCCCAATCCGGCAATTAAGATAGATAATATAAAAAAAACGCTGAGTATTTTACTGAGTTTTATTTCTTTTTGATAAAGTTTGTTAAAATCTTCATCAAGAAAAGAGTATTCAAATGGCTGGTCACCTGTTGCAGCTTTCCATTTTTTTTCAATTTTTCCTATTGTTCCCTTTAAATCATCAGATTGTATTTTAAGGGAGAGATAAAAGCCCCCGCTATTATTTCCAAGATTGCGGATTATCATTGGCTGAATTTGGTAATATAAAGATTGGAAGTGAAAATCCTTCAGCACTCCTATTATAGTTACATATTCCCCTTTTTTGGCATTGTCATATTCTTTTAGAAGTCTTTTTCCGAGAGGATTGGTTAAGCCAAGTTCATTTACAGCTGCCTCATTAATAACCACTGCCTGAGTTTTATCAGAAAATATATCCGGTGAAAAATATCTCCCCTTCACAATCTTGAGGTCTAATAATTTTGCGTAATTATGATCTGCATACATTGTAAAGAGGGTATACTCCTCACTTAATGGTCTATTTTCCAGGCGATGCCCATTGGGATCAAAATGTCTTCCAGGTAAAGAAGAAGTGTTTGAAACAGACAAAATATCAGGATACATTGCCAAATCCTGGATGAAGTCATCCAAATTATTACCTAAAGCAGTATTTGCTCGATGAAGAACTAATATTTGATTTTGGTTAAAACCTAATTTTGTATCCTGAACAAATTTGGTCTGTTTAAAAACCATAAATATGCCTAATAAAATTATTATTGAAATAGTAAATTGGAATATAACTAATCCACTCCTTAGATTTTTACCTTTAAATCCTATCCTGCTAGCTCCATTAAAAATATCGGCCGGCTGAAAGGATGAAAGATAAAATGCAGGGTATATTCCGGCAACAATACCCACTAATAAGGCAACGCCAATCAAACCCAGTAAAATTAACGGATTTTCAAAATATTTTAGGACTAATTTTTCATCAATCAGATTATTATAATAGGGTTTTAAAATATCAATAATAATTATGGCACACAGCATAGAAATAAAGCTGAGTAAAATTGATTCTGCCAGGAATTGACGGATAATTGAAGCTTTACTTGATCCGATCATTTTACGTAATCCAATTTCATTAGCTCGATTTACAGATTTTGCAGTAGATAAATTAATAAAATTAATACAGGCAATAATTAAAATAAAAATTGCTATAATAGAAAAAATATAGACATAGTTCATATTCCCTTTATTAGGCAGATTGTCATTAATATTTGCATTGAGATGAATATCTTTTATCGGTTGTAACCAAAGCTCATACAGATTATTCTGATCTCTGAAAAATTCTTCTATACTTTTACCATATTCCAGTTGAATTAATTCTCCCAAATTCTTTTTAATAAAATCTGGGAATTTACTCTCCAATCGGGCAGGAGAATAATCAGGAGGCAGTACTATGTAGGTAAATAGGCAGTGACTCCCCCATCCTCCCCATTCGTCAAAATTAGCAGTGGTAATATAATCATATTGAAGATTTGAGTTAAAAGGACAATTGTTTACTACTCCGGTTACTTGAAAGAGGTTTTCTGGGTTTTGAATATAAATGGATTCACCAACCGGATTTTTATCTCCAAAATATTTTTTAGCAATTTTTTCTGTTAAAACAACACTCCTGGGATTTAATAGAGCGGTTTTTGAATTACCCTTTAAAAAGGGGATTGTAAAGACATCAAAAATGGCTGGATCAGCATAGAGTCTTTTGTTTTCCAGGAATTTTTTATCCTTGTAACCGACCAGTCTAATGTATGAACTTGAAATTAACCTTGTGGCCTGTAAAACTTCAGGAAAATCATTTAAAAGGGCCGCAGCTAAAGGAGGAGGGCTCCAGCTCGTTTTTATTCTACTGGCTTCAACTACAGGTCCTACTCGATAAATCCACTCTGCTTTTTCATGATATTTATCAAAACTCAATTCATTATGTACCCATAAATAAATAAGGATACAAACAACCATCCCAACTGCCAGGCCTAAAATGTTAATCAAGGAATAAATTTTATGTTTTTTAATATTTCGAAAAGCAATTTTCAAATAATTTTTAAGCATTTTTACCTCCCAAAAAATTGCTCAATCATTATTCATAGTTTACTGAGTTCCGCCATGGGCGGATGTCGTCCAAATTATTCTATTCATAGCGCAAGGATTCCACCGGGTTGGCTCGGGCTGCTTTGATAATTTGCAAACTTATGGTAAAAACAGCAATGATCATAGCCAGGCCACCGGAAACAACAAAGAAAACCCAACCGATTTCAATTTTATAAGCATATGATTGGAGTAACTTATTCATGAGAAGCCAGGTCAGGGGCCAGGCAATTAACATGGCATAAACCACCCATTTAATAAAATTTTTGGATAGTAATATTAACAGACCGGCCGTTGATGAGCCCAAAACTTTTCGAATCCCGATCTCCTTGGTCTTCCTCTGGGAAAAAATTGAGGCCAGCCCAAACAGCCCCATACAGGAAATAATAATGGCTAATATGCTAAAATATTTAAAAAGAGTCCCCATCCTTTCTTCGGTAATATAAAGGAGGTCAATCTGCTCACTTAGAAAATTGTACTCAAAGGGGTAATTATCTGAATGGATTTTCCATTGACCTTTAATAAATTCTAATGTAGCTGGAATATTATGCCCCTTAATTTTAATACAGGCCCAGGGATTATGGGAGGATAACCTCATGGCCATAGGTATAATCTCATTCCGTAAAGACTCAAAATTATAATCTTTAATAACGCCAATAATGGTTCTTTTGTTATCCCATAACTGTAACCACTTTCCTACTGGAGATTTTATTCCCATGGCCCTGACCGCTGCTTCATTCACTACCCAGGCTTCATTAGTATCTGTTAAATGCTCAGAAGAAAAAAACCGTCCACTCACAATTTTCAATCCGAAGGTTTTTGCATAATCATAATCCACTGTAGTCTCTACCATCTTTATCTTGGTATACTCCTGTCCCTGCCATAGGACATCTCCCAGACCGGCATTAGTATTCCAGCGATAAGGGGGGATATTGGTGGTGGTTATATTAACAACATCGCTATGACCTAAGATAGTATTCTTAAAGGCAGAAAAAGATTTTATCCGGTCACCTGCCCGAAAGGTTACCACATGCTCTTTATCAAAACCAAGGGGTACATTCCGTAGATATTCCAATTGTTTAGAAAGTACCAGAGTACCAAAAATTAGAGCAATTGAGAGAATAAACTGAAATACAACCAGTCCCTTCCCGAATACTGCTCCTTTAGTCCCTTTGCTCAGAATGCCTTTTAATGTGTCAACCGGTTTAAAGGAGGATATAACAAAGGCTGGATAACTACCCGCCATTAATCCGGATAATAACAATAATCCAATAATCCCGGACATAACCGGCCACTTTACTAAACTCTCAAAGGTAAACTGTTCTCCTACCAGCATATTAAACTCAGGCAAGAATAATCTAAGAACTACCAGCCCCCCTAACCAGGCAATAAAAATCAATAAAAACGTTTCGATAAAAAATTGGGTCACCAACTCTTTTTTATGGGCACCAATGGTTTTTCTCATTCCCACTTCTTTCATTCTCAGAGAAGACTGGGCAGTGGATAAATTTATAAAATTGATACAGGCGATCAAGAGGATAAAGATGGCAATTATTAAAAATGTTGTCACAATGGTTATTCTACCGCCACCATGGAGCTGGTAGAGATGCAATCGGGTAATCGGCCGAAGTAATAGTGTTCGTGATTCCTGCTTATCAAATTCCTTTACCAGATGGGCAATTTTTTTATTAACTGATCCCAGATCTGCTTCCGGATGCAGCTGAACATAAGTTTGATGCCAGTTGGTTTCCCAGTTATTTAAATCCCGACCCATCTGACTGTGTAATTCAAACGGTAATAAAAACTTAAACTGAATATGTGAAGTGATTGGATAATCTTTAATAACTCCGGTAATATTAAAATCCCTTCCATAGACAGTCAAGGTTTTTCCCAAGGAATCTTTATTACCAAAGTATTTGCTGGCAAAGGATTCAGTCAACACAATGCTCATTGGTTGTTTAAGAGCTGCTTGAGGATCCCCTTTATAAAAATTGAGGGTAAACATATCAAGAAAAGAGGGATCAACAAAAGCCCCCCCACTTTCCATCATCTCCTTATTTTGGTATTTAAATTTGGTTCTTCCTGCATAACAAAATCTGGAGGCATTAAGGATTTGAGAATATTCACTTTTTAAAAAATTTGCCAATGCCGGGGGAGTAACATTGCTGCCATTGCTAAAGTAAGCACCATAAAGGTAATTTGAATTTTCATGAAAGCGATCATAACTCAGTTGATTCTGTACCCAAAGAAATATCAGTCCACAACAGGCAATTCCCACTCCCAATCCCACGATGTTAATAAAAGAAAATCCTTTCCGTTTTTTAAAATTCCTAAAAGCAATTATCAAATAATTCCTAAGCATTTTTATCTCCCAAAAAATTGCTCAATCATTATTCATACCTCAATGAATCGACGGGATGGGCCATGGCAACTCTGATTGCTTGATAACTAACAGTAAAAAGAGCAATAATTAAAGCAATCAGGGAGGATGATAGAAACACCCATATTCCTATATTGGTCTTATAGGCAAAACTCTTCAGCCAATTTGACATCACATAATATGCCAGGGGCCAGGCAAAAATATTTGCGAGTAGAACCCATTTTATAAATTGTTTATTTAACAAGACTACAATCCCAGATATTGAAGCCCCTAAGACTTTCCTGACACCGATTTCTTTTGTCCGCTTCTCTGACATAAAGGATGCTAGACCAAACAAACCCAGACAGGATATAAAAATTGCCAAAAAAGCAAAATAGCCGATCATTTGCCCCATCTTTTGTTCAGACTGGTATAAAATATTCATTTCCTGATCCAAAAAAGAGTAAGTATAGGGATATTGAGGAGCTAGAGCAGTGGTTTCTTCTCTAATAAATTGAAGGGTTTGGGGAATGTTTTGAGGAGCGATTTTAATAAAAATATATCTCAATGCATTCCAGTTACGGGGATGGACTGTAAAGACTTGAGGCATGATTTCACGATGCAGAGGAACATGATGATAATTTTTTACTACTCCGATGATGATTCCCTCAATTCCCCAGAAAGACAATCGTTTTCCCACTGGATTTTTCATGCCCATATATTCTACTGCTTTTTCATTAATGATATATTTATTTATGTCTGCAGCATTATTGTATCTAAAGCTCCGCCCATCAGTAATTTTCATTCCAAAGGTTTCCAGATAATCAGGAAGGGAAATGGAATACCGCATAAGAGGTGAAAATTGTGGATCTTTTCCATCCCATTTAATCCCGCTGGTCTTATAGTCCTCATTATAAGGGACAGATTGGCCAGCTGTAACCTGTAAAACACCCGTATTTTGGGCCAGGATGTTTTTATATTTTTTTAATTCATGGAGCAAGCTTTTGTTAATAGGAATTTTTATTATATTGTCTGTTGAGAATCCTAAAGGTCGATTCTTAACAAAATTCAACTGCTTAAAAATGATTACCATGCCCATAATAAGGATAACCGAAATAGCAAACTGACCTACTACTGAAACAATTCTGAATCGTGATCTTCTCCCAACTTTCTCTCCCGATCCTTTCAGGGAGTCCACTGGTTTCAACCGGGTTAAAAAGAAAGCTGGATAAATTCCCGCCAGAATCCCTACCAGTAAAATCACCGGCAGTAAAAAAAGAATCATGGAATAATTTTGAAATAGATAAAAGGAGAGTTGTTTATTAGTAAGATTATTTAAAAGAGGTAGAAAAAGCCATACCAGAATGAGTGAGAACAGGAAGGAAACCAGGGAGATCAATACCGATTCAGTTAAAAATTGTTTAATAAGTTGTCCTTTCCGTGCTCCAGCTACTTTTCTCAAGCCCACTTCACGGGCTCGGTTTGCTGACCGGGAAGTAGCCAGGTTTGTGTAATTTGCACAAGCGATGAACAAAATAAAAACTGCAACTAAGAAAAAAATGGTAACATAGGTTTTGCCTCCAAAACCAAGGTGAACCTTGGTGATTGGCAATAAACCCAGCTGAAAAGACATGCGGGAATTATAGGGCATTTTTTTATTCATAAAACCGGCAATTTTATCCTTGAACTGGAGCAGGTTTGTCTTTTGAGAGAGTAAAACATAGGATGGATCCCGCCAGTTCCAATCGTTTTCCAGTCCCTGTTGGAGAGGGATAATAAAATCCGGTTGCAAATGAGAGTTGTCTGGTATATGGATAACACCGGTGACGGTCAGGTTTCTTTGGTTATTTAGATTCAATATTTTCCCCATGGGATTCTCATTGCCAAAATACTTTTCAGCAATATCTTCACTGATTACCACCGAATTTTGTGCTTTTAAGGCACTCCCAGCTGTACCTTTAATAAAGGGGAATGAAAACATAGAGAAAAAATGCTTGTCCACCAGATCAATATTGGATTCATTAAAAATTACCATCGGGCCATTATCTGGCCTATATTTAAAAAAGGATTGGACCTGATTTCCATATTCATAAATGCGTGTGAAACCGTCTATCTCCGAATATTCATCTGCCATTAAAGGGGCCAGAGCATAGGGCACATTACGATCCACAATCCCATTTTGATGGGTAATAGTTAACAGATAAAGGTTGTCTTTTTTTTTATGGAATTTATCAAAACCAAGCTCATCCTGAACCCAGAGAGTAATTAGAATAAAGCAGGCCAGTCCTACTGCCAATCCTGTAATATTGATAAATGAGTAACCTTTATATTTTTTTATATTTCGCAGTGCGATCTTTAAATAATTTTTAATCATTTATATCTCCCAAAAAATTGCTCAATCATTATTCATACCTCAATGAATCGATGGGGTTGGCATTGGCTGCTTTGATTGTTTGAGATAAAATGACCAGCAAAGATATAACAAATGCTGCTGTTGCTGCTGCTAAAAAAGGCCAAACCGTTATATTTATCCGGTAGGCGAAGTTTTGCAGCCATTGACTGACTGCCCAAAAAGCCAGAGGCCAGGCAATAATATTAGCCAGCACTACCCATCTTAAGGATTCCTTGGCCAAAAGATAAACAATATCCGATATTCTAGCCCCATTAACCTTTCGGATTCCAATCTCTTTGGTCCTTTGATTTGAGTTATACAAGGTTAATCCATAAAGACCCAGAGCAGAAATAAAAATAGCCAGGATAGTAAAATATTTCAGGGTATCAATTAAGCGCTGTTCATTAGTATACAATCTGGATAACTCCTCATCCATAAAGGAGTATTTAAGGGTATCCTGGGGAGCGATTTTTTTAAAAACCCCTTCCACATGAGATATTACCGATTGAGTGTTCTGATTGTTGATCCGTATAAACAGTTCATCCAAGCCAAAACCATAGGCCAAAACCATAGGCTCGATCTTTTCCCGAAGGGACGAGAAATGGTAATCCTGCACCACCCCGATTATTTTTCCAGAACGATTGGCATTACCAAGCTCCATGGTTTTTCCAAGAGGATCTTCAAATCCCATTATCCGGGCTGCTTCTTCATTAATCACAAAACCCTGTCCCAACTCTGAAGGAAATTCCCGGGAAAAAAACCGACCACTTTTCATTTTCATCCCAAAGGTTTTAATAAAATCGTCATAAACCCCTACTATACTCAGTCTGATTTTTTCGTCCCCCACCTTACCCTCCCAATCCCAATCTTTAGTAGTGCTCTCATTATGACCGGGGATGGTATTGGTAAATGTAAAGGCTTTGATATCAGGATTTTTCAGCAATTCGGTTCTAAAAGTACGCCAGTTTTTACTTACATCCGAGGTTAGGTCAATATGCATTACCTGGTCTTTATCAAATCCCAGCTCTTGATTAACAATAAAGACAAGCTGATTGAAGATAAACATAAAACCCACTATTAATAAAATAAAAACTGAAAATTGGAAAAGGACAAGACCCTTACGGACGGAAAATCCTTTTTTATTAGAACTGATTTTCTCTTTTAACATAGTGAGCGGTTTCAGGGAGGAGAGGTGCAGGGCAGGATAAAGGCCGGCCACCAGGATGGTTAAGAGAAAAATAAATAAAATCATCCCCAAGCCATACCCTTCATAGAGGTTAATCGGAACCAGGGCACCGCTTAATTTCTGCATTAATGGCAAGAGCAAGTAAGCCAGAAAAATCCCAAAAATAATAGAAAAGAGTGAAAAAACAGAGGATTCGGTGATAAATTTAAAAAGCAGGGATTTTCTGCTAGCTCCTACCACCTTCATGATTCCCACCTCTCTTCTTCTTATAGCCGCCTTGGCAATGGTCAGGTTGATATAGTTGATGCAGGCCAAAAGAAATATTAAAAATGCTACTGTAGAAAAGATAAATACATTGGTTTTACTTCCCTGCTTATGACTCCATACATCCTGATTTAAGTGGATATCCTTTACCTTGAGGGAATAAAGTTCTTCAATGGTATCGGGCAATTGTTTTTTAATTATATCCTTGATCTTGGTATCAAACTCATTTTGGGAAGCGCCTGTATGCAGCAGCACATAGGTTTCAAAATCACTCAAATCCCATTTATTAAAACTGGTACCATAACCCCCATACTGAAGGTTAAAGGGACCTAAAAACTCAAACTCCATGTGAGAATTAGAGGGCACATCTTTAAAAACCCCTTTCACGGTAAAATCCCCTGCCCCATAACTTATTTCCGAAACCCTTTTCCCGATTGGATCCTCATCACCGAATATTTTCTTAGACAAGGATTCAGAGATAGCAATGGATCTGGGTTCAGATAACAAATTCTCAGGATTTCCCTTAGTAAAAGGGAAGGTGAACATATTTAAAAAGTCAGATTCAGTTAAGATACCTCTTGTCATAAACTGTTTTTCCCCCCTTTTTAACTGCCAGGGACGACGCCAGTAAATTGTGGCATCCTTAACTTCAGGAATGTTTTTTCTTAGATAATCTGCCAATAACATGGAAGTCTGCCCAAAATGGGTAATCTTCCCCGAAGAAAATACATTTTTAGTGATTACCTTATAAAGGTTATCCTGGTTTTTATGAAATTTATCAAAACTCAGTTCATATTTGATCCATGAAATTAATAGCAGACAGGCAGCTATTCCAATGGCCAGACCGGCAATATTGATGATGGAAAATATTTTATCTTTTCTGACATGCCGCAAAGTAATCTTTAAATTATTTTTCACCATTCATTAACTCCAGTATTTAATAATATCTTATATATTTCCCATATATGCGGATTTTATTACTCATAACGCAAGGACTCCACTGGGTTGGCCCGGGCAGCTTTGATAGTTTGATAACAAATTGTCAACATGGATATCCCCAGGGTTAAAAGCCCGGCTATAATAAAAATGCCCAGAGACAGATTCGCATGATAGGCAAACTTCTGCAGCCAATCGTTTATCAAAAAATAGGCCAGTGGCCAGACAATTAAATTGGCAAAAAATACCAGTATGATAAACTCCCTGGATATGTACTTAATAATATTTAAATTTGAAGCACCTAAAACCTTCCTCAAACCAATTTCTTTTGTTTTGCGAACCATTGCATAGGATGACAGACCAAACAATCCCAGACAGGAAATAAGTATAGCCAAAATAGAAAAACTAGTCATTAAATGGCCGGTTCTACTTAGGCCCACCAGATTGGATTGGTAATCATCTTCCAAAAAACTGTAGCTATAGGGATATTGGGGAATAATCCTTTTCCAAGTTTGCTCTATTAAAGTCAGAGTGGATGCAGTATTGCCCTTTTGGATTCGGATCAGCATGTTATCCATACTTTGGGGCTCCAGTTCCAGAACCAGGGGTTCTATTGTGTTTTCCAGGGAATTGAAATGAAAATTCTTAACCATCCCCACTATTTTTCCCGGTTGCTCTCCATGTTTTAGGGTTATACCAGCCACCGACTTTATACCCATTAATTTGGCCATTTCTTCATTTATAATAAAGCACTTATTGTATGATCTGCCCTCTATAAAGTCCTCCCCCTCAATCAATTTCATCTCCATGGTTGAAAAAAAATTATAATCAACGGCATTGTAGCTGATCATAGGTTTTTTATCGGGACCTTTGCCCTCCCAACTAATCCCCCCCTGCCGCCAGTTAAAAAAGGGAAGTTCTAGGGCTGTGGCAGATACCGCCTTAATCCTGGAATCTTTTAACAGTTCGTCTTTAAAGACCTTATAATATTTCTCACTGCCTCCCCCCATGGGAATACAAACCATGTTTTTTTTATTATAACCAATATCATAATTTTGGATAAAATCAGTCTGCTGGTGGACTGCCAGCATACCAATGATCAGCATGATCGATAGAACAAACTGGAAGGTTACGGTTGCCTTTCTTAGCCTGTTCCCTTTCAAATCCGAATCTATTTTATCCTTTATTACCTGGATAATCTTATAATTAGAGAGGAAAAAGGCTGGATAAATACCAGCCACCAGACCGGTAAATAAGGCTAGAACTAAAGAAGCAAATATAAGAAAGGAATAATTTAAGATTATATCTCTTCCGGTCAGGTTTTTTAACAAAGGGAGCAACAAGATATATGATGCGATCGCCAATATAGCTGCAATTAAAGAAAGGAATACGGACTCACCCAAAAATTGAACAATCATCTGTTTTTTGCGGGCTCCCACCACCTTGCGCAGGCCAATCTCCCTGGCTCGCTTGGCCGATCGGGCAGTAGAGAGATTCATAAAATTAAAACAGGCAATCAACAAAATAAATACGGCAATGATAGTAAATGCATAAATACTGGTTTTATCGGAGTAAAAAAAGAAATACCTCTCCTTCAAGGGCATTACTGTAGCTGGCGCATCAACACTTGCTCTCCGGTCATTTAACAACTCGGCAATCTTGGAGTTCAAATGATCCGTTCTTGTATCCTCCCGGCATTTGATAAAGGTATATACAAAAAGATTATTCCAGTCCATATACCATTTTTCTTTGCTTTTAATATTAAACTCTATTGGAATAAGCATATCGAATCTAAAAGTTGAATTAGGAGGAATTTGTTTTAATACGCCAGTTACGGTTAAAGGGTCCTTGTGATTTAAGGTTAAAGCTTTTCCGATGGGATTGGTGTCGCCAAAATACTTTTTTGCTGTTGCAGGAGAGATAATTATGGAGTTGGGATCATTTAAGGCACTATTGGCATCCCCCTTCAATAGAGGAAAGTTAAAAACCTTAAAAAAAGACGGGTCCACAAACCTTATTTTATTTTCTGTATGGGTGATATTCTGATAACTAATAAAAGTTTGCCCCCAGGGCCAATGAAGCCTGGTATATTCAATTATTTCGGGTATCTCTTTTATTAACTCTGGTCCCAAACCAGTGGGAGTAGTAGAATTATTTTTAATTTCCTTATGGGTAAACACCTGATATATGGTCTGGGAATCCTTATGAAAAGAATCTATACTCAATTCATACTTTACAAAGGAAAATATGAGCAATGCACATGCGATTCCCAAAGTCAATCCAAAAATATTGATAAAAGAAAAACCAAAGTGTTTTTTGATATTCCTAAAAGCGATTTTTAAATAGTTTTTAAGCATTTTTATTTCCTCTTAAATTACTTAATCATCACTCATACCTCATACTATCAATGGGTTTGGCAGTAGCTGCCCTGATGGTTTGATAACCTACTGTAAATATGGAAACCATAAAAACTAGAACTCCAGCCAGTAAAAATGACCATATAGTGAGATTGATATGATAGGCAAAATTCTGTAACCATTTATTTATAACAAACCATGCTATAGGCCATGCGAAAATGTTGGCAACTAAAACCCATTTTGCGAACTCCTTGATTAAAAGAGATATAATACTCGGCACCGTCGCTCCTACTACTTTTCTTATACCAATCTCTTTTGTTCTCTGTTGGGATGAGAATTGTGCAAGAGCAAAAAGCCCAAGGCAGGAAATAAAAATTGCCAGCAATGAGAAATAGCCGAGTACCTTAGCCAGAATTGAATCCGAGCGATACATCTGGCCAACTATCTCATCCATAAAATGAAATTCAAAAGCATAATTGGGACAAAATTTCTTCCAGACTTTCTCAATTGATGCCAGTGTTTTAGCTGTATTACTCGATTGAATTTTCAACAAAGCATACCCGGTGTATTTTGGATAATGCAGAAGAAACATTGGTTCAACTTCTTTATGAAGTGATACATAATTAAAATCCTTTACAACTCCCAGGATTTTTCTCTCCCCCCCCAATACTTCAAATGTCTTCCCAATGGGTGATTCGATCCCCATCTCTTTTACAGCAGTTTCATTCAAAACTACACTATTTCTATCATCTGTAATATGTTCTTTGGAAAAAAATCGCCCCATAACCATTTTCATTCCCATTGTTTCAAGAAATTCATAATCTACAAGTCTATATTGCATCTGTACTTTTTTATCAGGGGCTTTACCTGTCCATGATGCATCGGATGTACCGCTTCCTGAGCTTGTTAAAAGAGTATCAATAAATGAAACACTTTCCACTCCGGTGCATTTCTTGAATTCATTTTTAAAGGTTTCCACCTGTTGTCTGGTATTGTTGTTCATAGAAAGGCATAAAAGATTAGTATTTGAATAACCTAAGTCACGGTTTTTTAAATGATCAATCTGTTTGAAAACAACTATTGAAGCAATAATCAGACAAATTGTGATTGCAAACTGGAACATTACAAGTGCTTTTCTGAAGCCACTCCCAATTTTCCCGGTTTTTGATGATCTTTTCATTGCCTGTGTAGCTTTGAAAGACGATAAAATGATAAGAGGGTACAAAACAGACAATATCAATACGGAAATCAGGACAGCAGATATCCCGAAGAAAAATAAATTCCCTGAAGACAAACCGAAGTGGAGGTTTTTCCCGGTAATACTATTAAATCCCGGCATTATAATTTCCATTAGAACGAAGACAAAAATCAAAGTAGATAAAAGCAATAAAACGGATTCAGTAAAAAATTGTTTGAAGAGTTTTTTCTGGTTAGCTCCCAGTACTTTCCGCATTGCTATTTCTTCAGTACGTTTAAATGAGCCTGCAATTGTTAAACTTACGAAGTTAACACTTGCAACAAGAATTATAAGCAGAGCAATAATTCCAAATATCCAGACCGATGCAATACTGCCATGCCCCGGTATGTCCCATTTATAAGAGGAATAGAGGTGAATTCTTTTTAATGGTTGAAGATTAAAACTAGTATCAATTCCCACATCATTTTTTTTCACTAATTGTGATAGTTTGTCAGAAAACAAAGTGCCGTCAACTCCATCCCGGAACAATAAATATGTATAGAATGATCTGTTTGACCAGTTATCAATTGCCATATCAAACTGCTTCAGTATTTGAAATGGGACAATTATATTAAAATTCAAATGCGAGTTCTTTCCGGTTTCCTTTACAATTCCAGTAATTTTGAATTCCTTACCCCTGACAGATATTGTTTTACCCATTGGGTTTTTATTGCTGAAATATTTCTTCGCCATTTCCTCAGTTAGAATGACAGAATTTGGGTTGTTAAGAGCGTTTTTGGGGTTTCCCTCTGTTAATTCAAAACCGAACATTTTAAAAATTGATGCATCAGCAAAATAAAAATTCTTCTCGTTAAAGAACTTATCTCCAATTTTTATTAAACTATCACCACTTCTGAACATCCTGCAATAATCTATCACTTCAGGAAATTCATTAACAACAGTCGGTCCAACGAGAGGCGCAGTCACTACTGCATTTGCTTCATCACATACTACTCGATAAACATTATCAGCATTTTTCGAAAATCGATCATAATCCAATTCATCAAATACCCACATAAGAATAAGAAGAGAGCATGCAATGCTGATTGCAATACCGGAAACAGCAATAAATGAATTCCTTTTTTCTTTTAGAATATTTCTGAAAGCGATTTTTAAATAATTTTTGATCATTAGGTTACTCTTCATTCTCAATCCACCCGTCCTTCAGGTGGATAATGCGATGACCATAGGCTGCCTTCTCTTCTGAATGGGTGACCTGCAAAATGGTCATTCCCTCTTCTTCATTTAATTTTTTTAAAAGATCCATAATTTCTTTCCCCTGTTTGGAATTTAGGTTTCCAGTTGGCTCATCAGCCAACAGGAGTCTGGGTCTAATAATCAGAGCCCGAGCCACTGCTGTTAACTGTTGTTGACCACCAGACAGTTGAGCGGGAAAAAGATTTTTTTTTGCTACAATATTAAAACGATCCAGCATATCTGCTACCAGGCCTTTTCGTTCCGAAGATTTTACTTTTTTATATAAGAGAGGGGTTTCAATATTTTCATACACAGTCATCTCATCAATTAAATGATACTGCTGGAATATAAATCCTATGTTATGATGGTGAAGGGCTGTGCGTTCTTTCTCTTTTAACTGATGGGCCGGTTCATCCATAAAATAATATTCCCCCTCAGAGGCTGTATCAAGCATCCCCAGGATATACAGCAGCGTGGATTTTCCCGCCCCTGAAGGGCCCATGATGGTAATAAACTCGCCCTCTTTAACCTCCAAGTTGATACTTCTCAAGACAAAGGTCTTAACAAACTTATTGGTATAATATTTATTAATATCATTTAATCTAATCATTTTTTTCCCCTTCTATTCATACCTCAAACTGTCAACCGGGTTGCTAATGGATGCTTTAATGGTTTGATAACCGACCGCAAATATGGAAATCATAAAAACCAGAACTCCGGCCAGTAAAAATGACCATATAGTGAGATTGCCATGATATGCAAAATTCTGTAACCACTTATTCATAACATACCAGGCAATGGGCCAGGCTATCAGGTTAGCAATAATCACCCATTTGATAAAATCTTTGGTGAATAAAAAGACGATCTGCCAGCTGGTGGAACCCAGAGTCTTTCTAATTCCCACCTCCTTTCTCCTTTCCTCGGTATTAAAGGATGCCAGGCCAAATAATCCAAGGCAGGCAATAAATACCGCTATGGCAGAAAAGACATTGACCAATTTTCCAATTTTTTCAATATTAAAATATTTACTGTTGAATTCATTATCTAAAAATTCATATTTAAATGGATAAGCAGGCAATATTCCATCCCAAGTCCTTTTAATATATTGAATAGTAGCTGATATATCCTGGGATTTAATTTTAACTAAGGCAAATTCAATAGTATTGGGCCGTAACAGCAGGATAAGAGGCTCAATTTTTTTTTCTAATGTTTCGTGGTTAAAATTTTTTACAACTCCGATAATCTCTCCAGGCTTATCCCAGAGACGGATAGTTTCTCCCACCGGCGATGTAAATCCCATCACCCCGGCCATTTCCTCATTTATAATATAGTTCTTAGTATCTGAAGGATATTCCTTTGAAAAAACTCTACCTTCCTTAATACCTATCATCATGGTTTTGAAAAAATCATAATCAATATAATTAAAATTGACAAAAACATTCTGATCCTTATCCTTCCCATCCCAATCTATACCACCTGTTGTCCAGCCAAAATAAGGCATTCCAGCAATTGATCCGGATACACTTTGAATTCTTTGATCCAGATTTAAATTATTTTTAAAAACTGAATAAAATTTTAAACTTTCTCCTTTAAAGGGAATTTGAATAACATGTTCTCTTTGATACCCAACATCCATATCTTTCATGTGATTTAACTGAGTAAAAATACCTTTTGCCCCAATAATAAGGATCACTGAGATAGAAAATTGAAAGACAATGAGAGCATTCCTTACGATATGACTTTTTCTTTTTCCCTGCACTTTCCCTTTTAATACATCGGTCGGTTGAAAATTAGAAATGAAGAATGCTGGATAGATGCCTGCAAAGATTCCGGAAATTAGGGTTACAAAACCCATAATCAAAATCAAAAACAGGTTGTTTAAAAGAAGTGTTTTGCCGGTGAGATTAGTAAAAACACGGAGTAAAGGGCCTAATGCTATCAGAACTAAAAAAATAGCAATAACAGCTAAAATCAGTGATTCCCCTAAAAACTGGAAAATGATATTTTTTCTAAATGCTCCTGAAACTTTTCTTATCCCAATTTCTCTGGCTCTATTTATGGAACGAACCGTTGAAAGATTTATGAAATTAACTGAAGCGATAATCAGGATTAATATTCCTATCATTAAAAAAAGGTAGATGTATTTTTTTATACCAGAAAAAAATAAATGCCTCTCTTTAAAAGGTAAAATAGAAAGGCCCAGTTTAGAACCGGTTTGATATTTTTCTACAAAATTAGCTAACTTACTATTGATATCCTTGAGAGAAGCATTTTCATGTACTTGGATGAAAACCTTTGGGGCAAAATTATCCCACGACAAAGCCCCGGTTGAACTAATATTTTCAAAAGGGATCACCATTTCAAACTGGATGCTTGAATTAAAGGCAATATCCTCTATAATCCCGGTAATTTTAAAATCATACTTATGATTAATCGTTAAGATTTTACCCATTGGATTTTCATGGGGAAAATATTTATCGGCTATTTTTTTTGTAATAACAATAGAATCAGGCCCCTTTAAGGCCAATTGTCTAACACCCTGTAAGAATCTAAATTTAAGTATATCAAAAAAAGTATTATCAACTTTAATGAATCCTTTCTCATAAAAAGATAAATCATTATGTTTCAATAAGACTTCCGGTTGATTTTCATATCGGCTGGCATATATTATTTCCGGAATATCCTGCTGGAGAACAGGGGCCAGGGGTTGGGGCAATGACTCAAAATTCTTAAATTTTGCTCCCTGCCCCAATACCTGGTATAGATTATTACTGTTATTATAAAATTTATCATAACTTAGTTCTGTATAGATCCATAAAGATATCATCAGAAAAGCGGCAATCCCAATCGTCAGGCTAAAAATAGTTATGAAGGAATATCCTTTTTGGCGTAGAATATTTCTAATCGTAGTTTTTAAATAATTCCTGATCATTTTTCAGCCCCGATCAGTTCTTACTTTTTTACCCGGTACAGAACTGCCCCTAGATACCCTGATTCATTGATTTCTGCTATATACAATCCTGGCTGGTAATGAGAGCGAATTGATAATTTTGATTCTGATAATTCATTTAAGAGACTGGCTGGCGAGTGGCTACCATTTGCATTATAGAGGAAAAAACTTTCTGTCTCCTCCTCCAGTTTGGTCAGTATATCTTTAAGACTCATTTCTGGCTCCCTATTGATTATTTACTTCTCTGCTAATTTTCCTGTTTGTCTACTCCTACAAATGAAACTCCTCCTTGACATTTTCTGTGACAATATGGCCGTCAAATAGATGGATTACTCTCTGGCTATATTCAGCATAGACCGGCGAGTGAGTCACCATTATTATGGTGGTCCCTTCCTCATGCAACTGGGTAATTAAACTCATGACCTCTTCTCCATTCTCTGAATCAAGATTACCGGTCGGTTCATCCGCCAGGATCAATTTTGGTTTGGTCACAATAGCCCTGGCTACAGCCACCCTTTGCTGCTGACCCCCGGAGAGCTGCTGGGGAAAGTGTTTTCTGCGGGGAACCAGTTTTAACCGTTCCATCACCTCTTCCGCTGTTTTCTTCCGGTCGGTGGCTGATGCTTTTAAATACAAAAGGGGTAATTCAATATTTTCATATACTGTCAACTCATCAATGAGGTTAAAACTCTGGAAAACAAAACCAATGTTTCCCTTCCTCAAATTGGTCCTTTTCCGTTCCGGGAATTTTGCAACATCCCCCCCCAGAAACAAGTATTCCCCTTCAGAAGGATTATCCAAAAGTCCCAGAACATTAAGAAGAGTGGATTTGCCACACCCTGAGGGGCCCATAATAGAGACAAATTCCCCTTCCTTTACCTTCAGGTTAACATTGTTTAGCGCTGTGGTCTCAACCTCATCAGTGGTGTAAATTTTTTTCAAATTCTTTGTTTCAATCATATTGATATCTCCTTGATAAAATCATTTTATTTTAATTATCTTTAAGAATTAACTCCTCAGCCTTACCAAAATTATCATAGGAAGAGGTAATTACTTTATCACCCGGCTCTAACCCCTCTAATACTTCGAAAAATAAAGGATTCTGCCTGCCCAGTTTTATGTCTCTTTTTATTGCTCTCTGTTCCTTTTCATTCAGAATAAAGACCCAATATCCTCCACTTTTTTGATAAAAACCACCCTTAGGTAATAAGAGTGCCTCTTCCAGATCTCCCAGTTCAAACCGAATATGCAGGGTTTGACCTCGACGAATTCTCTGAGGCTGTTGATCTATAAATATAAAATCTACCTTAAACTCATTTTCTTCAACCTCTGGATAGACCATGGTAGATTTCAGTTTGAAATCCTTCCCTGAATAAGGAAATGTCCCGGTTCTGCCAACCTCGACCCGGGTTATATAATGCTGATCTATTGGAGATCTTACTTTAAAACTGTTAATAACATCCACTTGTCCCAACCGTATACCCCGAGGCATAGACTCACCGATTTGAAACTCAATCAAACTGAGTAGTCCTTCAATAGGGGCTTTAATGGTTAATTCATCCTGCTTTTGCATAATAATTTTTAAATTACCCCTCATTCTGTTTAAGGATGATTCCAACTGTTGAATTTGCTGCTGACGAAATGATATGTCTGTTTCTTTTGAACGCCTGGTTAATTCATATTTTTCTTTTAGATAATTACAGTTATTTTCAGCTGTCTCAAAATCCTGTTTGGAGACTAGTTTTTCTTTAAATAAATAGGTGTATCTTTCATATTTATTCTGAGCTTCTTTTAACTCAAACCCAATCTGAGCCAGCTGCTGATCCAGCATTATGCCATAACGTTCAAGGTCCAACTTGGTATTTCTCAGATTGTTGATCTGTCGATATAGTTCTGCTTCCCGGTACATAATATCCAGTAATAGGTTGGTATTGGAAAGCTTTAGAATTCTATCACCTTTTTTTACATATAAACCAGGCTGAGCAAAAATCTTCTCAATCCGTCCTCCTTCGGTGGCTACTAAATACCTGGTATCTATAGGGATAACTTCACCTACTATCGGGATGAATTCTTGAAAAGGTCCTTTAGTAACGGTAGAAACAGTCAATCGTTCTTTATTAACTCGCAACTGGTTGCTTTTTATAGTAAGTAGGGTATATATTACAAAAATTATAAAAAGTCCGCTTAAAGACAAAATAACTATCCGTTTAGGCGTCCATCTTTTTTTCTTTATTTTTCGATCCATACTCATATTTTACTCCTGCACTTATTCACTCATTTATATTCAAGAATCATGCCAAAAATTATAAAGTAAATAGAATCAACCTTTTAGAGGTTAATCCTTGAAAAATTCCCAAAAAATCCTCTTGATTATGTTTGGAAATGAACACAATCTGTCCGTTAATGAACAGCTTTTTAAAGGTGGAAAGGGAATCCCCAGATTTATTCATAGTGGAGGGACTCAGCGGGGTTTGCCCGGGCGGCTTTGATGGCCTGGTAGCTCACGGTCAGCAGCGCGATGAGGAGGGTCGCCAACCCAGACAAAATGAATATTTCCGGGCCGATATGCGTTCTATAGGCATAACGTTCGAGGATTCTCCGCATCATGAAATAGGCAACAGGCCAGGCTATAACATTGGACAGCAACACCCATTTAGTGAAGTCTCTGGACAGCATGAATACCACGTCTTTTATGGAAGCACCCACAACCTTGCGGACGCCGATCTCTTTGGTGCGCCGTTCCGCCATAAAGGCAGTAAGGCCAAAAAGTCCGAGACTGGATATAAATAAGGCGAGCAGAGTGAAATACCCGGCAATTTTTCTCGCCTGCCTCTCTGTGGTGTAGATGTAGTTGGTGAGAACATCATTGAAGAATATGGGATTTGCCGGAGAGTCGGATTCGAATTTTGAGAAAGCTTTGTTGATGTGTTGCAAAGTCCCGGAAATGTTTTCCGGTCGTATCCTGACAAATGCAAGGGATCCGGAATCGGGCCTGAGCATGAAGACAAACGGCCTGACCTCATGATAAAGAGGCTGGAAGTGGAAGTTCTTCACAACTCCGATGATCTTTCCTTCGTTCCGGAAAACTGACAGCCGCTTCCCGACAGGCAATTCCATTCCCATCATCTTCACCGCCTCCTCGTTCACGATGTAGGCCTCTTTTTGATCCGTGGAATATTCTCTGGAAAATGCCCGTCCTTCCATAATCTCCATATCAAGAGTGGCAAAATAATCGTATCCCACATAATCCCAGTGCATGCTCACAGTCTCATCCGGCGGCTTGCCGTCCCAGTCCACAGCGCCGACCGTAGACCCAATGTTCCATGGCCCCTGAAGACTTCTTGTCACGCCTTGGACCTGATGATTATTCAGCAGGTCGTTCCTAAATGGCTCGAATCGCTCCTGCATTTGTTGACTCATCCGGACCATAACCAAGTTTTCTCTGTCGAATCCCAGGTCAGTGCTCATCACAAATCCGAGTTGTCTGGAGAGGACGACCGTGCTGATGATCATGATGATCGTGAGCGAAAACTGAACAACAACGAGGGTTTTGCGCAGGGAGCTCTTGATCCTGCTTCGGATCAGACCTTTAAGGATGTTCCCGGGTTGAAAGGCCGAAAGATACAGAGCCGGATAAGCTCCGGCGAGGGCTCCTGTAAACAGGGCTATTCCCAAAAAACCAAGGGCGACGACCGGTTTGAGCAGGAGACGCAGCGAAAACTGTTTTCCCAAGAGTTCATTAAACGTCGGGAGAAAGGCCGCTATAAGAGCGACCGCGATTAGCAAGGCAATGAGGGAAATCATCAGGGATTCACCGATAAACTGGCGGACAAGGTCGATCTTCCTCGCGCCGATCACCTTGCGAACTCCGACTTCCTTTGCCCGGGTGGTCGCCTTGGCCGTGCTCAAGTTCATGAAGTTAATGCATGCGATAAGCAGAACAAAAAGGGCGATACCAGAAAAAATCAAAAGGGATTGGATCAGACCGCCTCCTGCAGGGGAATACAAGTGTTTTTTTGTCAGGGGGTGTAGGTGAAATGTGACCTTCACATTTTCCCACTGTGCGTGTTTCTCTACGATCGTGGTGATCTTTTGCTCCACTTCAAGACGGTCAACATCCTTATGCAGCAGGACGTAGGTATTGAGCGGATTTCCTCCCCAGTGCTCAGGCTCCTTAAAATTCGGGGCAAATTTAAGGGCATAGGGCATGACGCAGTCAATCTGGAGAGAGGACTGTGTTGGGACATCCACCATGACACCTGTGACCTGGATAACCACTTCGTTGTTCAAGGTGAGTGTTTTCCCAATGGGATCATCATTCCCAAAATATTTTTTGGCCATCTTTTCTGTCAGGACAACGGAATAGTGCTCCGTCAGAGCCGTATCTGGATTGCCTTTTACAAAGGGAAAGGAAAAAACATCAAAGAAGCCCGGGTCGGCCAGGCCGACAGCATCGCTGGTGAATCGTTTCTCCCCATGACTTAACAACAACCCGGTTGCGTTTTCATACCGGATGGCCTCGATAACTTCTGGGCACTCCTCCTTCAGAATCTTGGCGAGGGGGTAGTAAGAGCCCATGTTTATCCGACTGCCTCCACTTGTGTTCAACATTTCGCAGTATACCTGGGAGATGTCATTCTTATTCACATGAAACCGGTCATACCCGAATTCATGCTGGACCCACAGGAAGATAAGAAGGCAAACAGCCATCCCGATAGAAAATCCCACGATGTTAATAACCGAATGAAGCGTGTGTTTTCGGATATTTCTAAGGGTCATTATGAAATAATTTTTAAACATCGTTACCCTCCCGTAAAGCGATGCATATATAAATCCCGCTTAAAAACAGAATAGCAATCCGTTTAGGCGTCCATATTTTTTTCTTACTTTTTCGATCCATGCTCATATTTTACTTCTGCACTTTTTCATTTATTTATACTCAAGAATCATGCCAATATCTGTAAGGTAAATAGAATCAACCTTTTAGAGGTTAATCCTTGAAATATTTCCAAAAAATCCCCTTGATTATGTTTGGAGCCGAACACAATCTGTCCGTTAATGAACAGCTTTTTAAAATTAAAGCCCATAGTGTTCCTTTATTCATACCGTAGACTGTTAATGGGATTGGCCAATGCGGCTTTGAGAACCTGGTAGCTGATAGTTATCATGGTAATAGCCAGTGCAATCGCTAAGGCGAAAATAAAAAACATAATATTCAGAGAGGTGCGGAAGGCAAAACCTGACAGCCACTCCCTCATCACAAAATACGCAACAGGCCACGCAATCACATTGGCAGCAATCACCCATTTGAAAAACTGCTTGGAGATAAGAATAAATATTGAGGGAGTGGAAGCCCCATGAACTTTGCGGATCCCGATCTCTTTTCTCCGCTGTTCTACAGTAAAAGAGGCTATGCCGAAGAGGCCCAAACAAGCGATAAAAAGGGCCAGAACAGTGGCAATATTGATGAGTATGCCGACCTTTCGGTCATTTTCATAAAGCTTCTCGATGGATTCATCCAGAAACTTATATTCAAAAGGATGTCCCGGGGCCACCTTCCGCCAGATTTCTTTAAGTGTGGAAAGAATCTCCGTCAGATTCCCCGGCCGGACCTTGACTAGAAGGATGTCATAATCATCCGGTGTATAGATCATTCCAAGGGGAGCTATAGCATTGTGGAGGGTGTCAAAGTGGAAATCCTTAACAATCCCAATGATACGAAAATTACGGATCCTCTTCCCGATGGGATCCTTCATACCTATGGCTTTGATGGTTGTCTCATTTACTATAATCGGAAGTTCTCCCTCACTTTTTTCCTCTGCTTTGAAAAACCTGCCCTCAACAAGATCTAGACCAAAAACCTTCAGATAATCATGATCAACGGATAAAAGATCCATCAAATAAGTAGCATCTGTATCCCGGCCTTCCCATTCATTCAGAGTCATAGACCTATGATTGCCGGCGGGAGCATCGGAAGCCGCTGTAACTGCGATCGCTGCTGTGTTTCTCGAAATCTCTTTTTTTAGAACTTGAAATTTTTCATCCAGGTCTCCTTTCAGATCAAGACAGAGAATATGGTCTTTTTCGATTCCTAAATTCATGTTCCGGATATAATGCATCTGGCGGTTGATTATTACAGTCCCAATAATCAGGCAAATGGTCAGCACAAACTGAAAAACAACCAGTATTTTTCGGAACAAGCCTCCCCCGGTTCCGGATAAAGATTTCTTTTTCAGCGCTTTGATGGGCTGGAAAGAAGAGAGAAAAAGAGCAGGGTAACTGCCAGCGATCACTCCGGTAAGAGCGGCAATTCCCAGAAGGCTTAAGATAAGAGTCAGTTGAGAAGTAATCTGGAAGGTCATCTCTTTTCCGGTCAAAGAGTTGAAGGCAGGCAGCAACAACTGAGCAAGGCTTACGGCAAAAATGAGCGCCATAAAAGCCAGGAGGATGGATTCACCAAAGAACTGGGAAATAAGATTTCCCCGCTTGGCACCAACAACTTTCCTCAATCCAACCTCAAGGGCACGGTTTTCGGATCGGGCTGTAGTCAGGTTCATAAAATTGATGCAGGCAATCAGGAGAATAAAAAAGGCTATTAGAGAGAAAATATATACATATCTGATGTCCCCGTCCGTACCGGAAGCACGGATCCCTGTTGAGTACAGATGAACTTTTGTAAATGGCTGCAGGGAAAGTGTCATTATGGTTCCTTCATCATATTTTTTTAAAAATCCTTCAATTTGTGTATTGAATTTTAGATAATCTATTTGTTTACTCAAGAGGATATATGTATGAATTCCATAACTACCCCAATCGTCCATTTTCCAGCCATATTTTTCCAAGGAGATAAAAGGAACCACAAAATCACATTGTATCTGGGAATTATGCGGGATGTTTTTCAGAACACCCGTGACCTGAAATTCATGTTTTCCGTCCACCTGAATGACTTGCCCGATAGGATCCTTCCCTTTGAAGTATTTTTGAACCATCTCTTCAGTCAGAACAATGGAAGCAGGAGCCGAAAGTATTGTATCCACATTGCCTTGAAGGAGGGGAAATGTAAATATTTTGAAAAGCTCAGGATCAGCGAAGGCAAAGCCATCCTCGTAAAAGCTATTATCTCCGAACCGAACAATTCTTCCGCGGGAACGTCTAAAACGAACCGCCTCGAGGACCTGTGGATAATCTTTTTTAAAGGCAGGGCCAAAACCTGTTGGAAAGACAGGATAAGCGAGAATCCGACCGTCTGACATTTGTTCGTGCTCCACAGCTCGAAAAAGCTGATCGGCATTTTCGTGAAAGCAGTCGAAACTCAATTCATTCCAAACCCAGAGTAGAATCAGAATGCAGGAGGCCATTCCGACCGTAAGCCCAGCCAGGTTGATAAAGGAATAAGCCTTATGCCTTTTGATTTTACGGAAGGCGATTTTAATATAGCTCCATACTAGGGAAGGCTTGACATAGAAGGGATGCCAAAACGGACGACTTCTTTTTTTATTTTCAAGATCAAACATTTTATCACCTCAACCTTTAAAAATCCTAAATCTTTACTACAATGAGGGCAAAGGCCTCCAGAGTGTTAAAAGATCCTTATATACCCTCATCCAGGGACGCCTCTCCATGCTCATATTTTAGTCCTGTACTTTTTCCCTCATTTACAATCAAGAATCATGCCAAAAATTATAACGTGAATAGAATCAAGCCTTTAGAGGTTAATCGTTAATTAAATTTACAAAAAAATCCTCTTGATCATGTTTGGAAACGAACACAATCTGTCCGTATATGAACAGCTTTTTAAAAATTATTCGTATCTCAAACTTTTAATCGGGTTTGCAATTGCCGCTTTAATGGATTGGTAGCTCACTGTCAAAAAAGAAATCAAGATTGCAGCAAATGCAGCAATTAAAAATGTAACAATCCCAATATTTATTTTGTAAGCAAAGGTTTGCAGCCATTTATTCATTGCAAAATAGGAGATAGGCCAGGCAATAACAATTGCAATGAATACCCATTTTGTAAATTGTTTTGTCAACATACTTACAATTTCCGGAACAGATGCCCCCATAACTTTTCTAACACCAATTTCTTTGGTTCTCTGAATTGTGGAAAAAGAAGCCAAACCAAATAAACCAAGACAGGCGATAAATAAGGCAAGTAAGGCAAAAAATGTAAAAATACTCTCCACTTTTTTTTCAAGTTTGTAGGAAGAATTAAAAACATCATCAAAGAATTTATATTCGAATGGATAATTGGGAGAAAATTTTGCTATTGTTTCTCGAATAAATGTTACTGTTTTTGGGACATCTTTTTCTTTTGCTTTAATAGATAAATTTCGATTTGCTCTTTCCGGATTTAAATCCAAACAGATCGGCTGAATGGATTCATGAAGCGGCAACATGTGAAAATCTTTGACAATCCCGACAATTTTCCCGCTTCTTCCTCCTAAAAAATGTTTAAATTCTTTACCAACCGGATTTTCCAAGCCGATTTCCTTAACAGCAATTTCATTTAAGAGGAAAGCTCCGGTAGCATCAGAGGAAAAGTCTTTGGAAAAATTTCTACCTTCCACGATTTTAATCTCATAAAGATCAACATAATTATAATCTATAAAGTTTATAAAAATTTCTTGTTTTTTATCTTCTGGTTTTCCAGGCCAATCTGCAAGAGTTGCAGCCCCGGATTCATTTGGTAAATCAAAACAGGAAGAAACGGCTAAAATATTTGGATTTTTTTCTAATTCATTTTTAATCGATTCAATATTGCTTCGGAGTTTGTTGTCGCGAATATCGACTACGATAATATGGTCTTTGACAAAACCAACATCTTTATTGCGAATGAAATACATCTGATCTTTGATAGTCAATGTGGCAATAATTAGAATGATGGAAATCATAAATTGACCAACAACAAGGCTGTTACGCAGTTTTGATCTTTTTGTACCTGCAATTTGATTTCGAAAAGTTGTCATTGGATTAAAGGTTGAAATGGCGAAAGCAGGATATCCTCCGGCAATGACACTTACAAAAATTAGCAACACAATTAGCCAGGATAAAAATTGCATGTTTTCGAATAGGTTAAAATTCAAATTCCGTTCTGCAAAAACATTGAATGAAGGCAATAATAGCCAAACCAAAATGGTTGCCAGAAAAAAAGCTAAAATCGAAAAAAGGATCGATTCTCCTAAAAACTGTTTAATCAATTGAGGCCTGGTTGAGCCAATCACTTTGCGAATTCCGATCTCTTTCATCCGTTGAGCAGAACGTGCAGTAGCCAAATTTATGTAGTTTATACAAGCGATGATCAGGATTAAAATGGCAACGGAAGTTAGTAAATAGATTAGTTTGACTTGATCTGATTGCAAATGAATTTTAGTAAGAGGTTGAAATTCAAATTGTATTTGTTTGGCGGTTTCTTCATCAAAATGTTTTGTTATTAGACTTGGAATTTTACTTTCTAAATCTTTCAGATTTGATTCTTTATTTAATAAAATATAGGTGCGATAAGAACTATATCTCCAGGATTTATGATCATGAAATGAATCTATTATTTGAGTCGTTTTAAATGGCGCAAGAAAATCGACAGTAAGAATAGAATTGTCCGGCAAATCTTTCAAAATTCCTGTTATTTTAAAATCATGTTCACTTTTATAGCTGATATTTTTCCCGATTGGATTTTCATTTCCGAAATATTTTTTCGCCATCGATTCTGAAATCACTACAGAATTAGGATCATCCAAGACTGTTTGAGGATCTCCTTCTAAGAGTTCAAATGAAAAAATGTCAAATGTCTCAGGATCGGTAAAACAGAAACCGTTTTCAAAAAAATTCTTATCTTTATAAGAAATGAAGATTTTCCCAGTTCGATAAAACCTGGTTGCTGATTCAACCTCTGGAAATTCTGCTTTAAGGGTGGGAGCAAGTGGAGGTTGAGTAAGATTGGAGAGTCGATCAGAACCTTGTTGGCCTTGTAAAATCCGATAAATTCGATCAGCATTTTTATGATATTTATCAAAACTAATTTCAAACTGAACTAAGAGTAAAATTAAAATCACAGCGGTGAGCCCTAAAGCTAATCCCGCAATATTGATAAAGGAATATCCTTTGTGTCTTTGAATATTCCTGAATACGATTTTAAGATAATTTTTGAACATGATTGAAATCCATATGAATGATTGGATTAAAAATTATAGCCCATATTAACCTCAGTATTCCGGAATAACTATTGTCACTGGTTTTAAAGGGGGGATATCTGAAAAAATTTTATGTCTTTACTCTCAAGAGTTGTTCCCAGCGTTTTTTCCAGCCCTGCTAAAGAGAGATTATAATCAATGACTGCTCTAATTTCAGCGCTTTTTGCATTTGCAAGGTCTCTTTGATACTGAAGCACAGTATAGTTTGTTGAAAGTCCTACTATCAGTTTTTTCTCTTCCGCCGCAAGTGTTTTTTCAGCAAGTTCTCTTGCTGTCTTATAGGCATGGACTCGCTTATAATTAGACATTACATTGCGAACGGCATTTCTTATTTCCAGAAATGCCTGTTGTTCATCATTCTGTAATTTAAATTTCGCCTGTTTAAAATTAACTTTTGCCTGGGCAAACCGAGCACGAGAAAAAATCGTCGCCACAGGAATGGAAAGGGTCAGCCCTACAGACCAGTTTTTATAAGCAAAAGAAAAAGTGTCTTTTAAAGATTTGGTAGCATCCCCAGGAGTTTTTCCCACTACGACATCTGTAAGGGGATTATTATCTTGATAAAGTATCTGGGTTCCTGATACACCAGGGCTCCAGTATGAAACATCAAAACTTAAGCCAGGAAGAAGCTGATTCTTGGCATAACTTAATTCAACATCTTTACTTTTTATGTCAATACGGCTTGCCTTAAGGTCAGGTCTGTTCTGCATCCCAATCAGCAGGGCCTCATCAAGACTTATATCATTTTCTTTATAAGTCGGCTCATCAATAGGGATTATATTTTTCATCTTTACATCTTCCTCTGCAACAAGATTAATAATAGTTTTCAAGGTGTCTTCATTGTTTTTAACCAGATAATCAGCTTCTATAATATCAGCTTCTCTGGCAGCTACTTCAGATTCAGCACTCAATACCTCTATGGGAGCAAGTACACCTACTTCCACCTCTTTTTTGTTTTTTGCCAGTAAGTCAAGGGCAAGTTTAAGAGACTGTTGCTTTGCTTTAAGGTTTTCTATGCTGAACACAAGTTCCCAGTAAGCTTCTTCAACATTATAAATAGTCTGTATAAGTGATTCTTTAAAATTTGCCTCTGATATTTGAGTGTTGTTATTAGCTACAATGATTTCCCTGCGAGTCACTTTAAATCCAAAATCCTTTAAAAGAGGTTGAGACAAGCTAAATGAAAGCGAGCTACCGTAGCGGGGATTTATTGTCTGAAACTTCCTGCTGGAATCACTTTTGTAAGAATAAAGGGATACGGAAAGACTCCCTCCTGTAGGAAAGAGCTGCTCTAATTGGACGCCGTAATCATCAACCATAGAGGTTACTTGTACTGCTGCATCAATCCAAGAAAAAGAAGGATTATTGGTCTCCTGTGTTCCATAATTAAAAGATAGTGAAGGCAGAAATATTTCTTTCTCCACAGAAGCAGATATGTCTGCGAGCTCTGGATTTAAAACTTCAACAGCTATGTTTAGATTGTTTTTCAAAGCACCTAATATGCATTCCTCAAGAGTAATAGGAATTTTACTCTCCTGACCGCTAAATGTGACTGCTGATAATAATATAATTAAAATACTTATTCCCGTTATCTTTTTATACATTTTTATTCTCCTGATAAAGTTTTTCTTTCTGGCAGATTAATTGTCATTTATCTATTAACTATTAAGCAATAAATAGGCGTCAGAGTTCTAACTACTTATTTTCTTATAAACATCGAACCCAAGAGGCGATCCACCTTTTCATTCTCTAGTTTGAAATCTCTTATCTCTCCGTCATCATAGCGGTGGAATATCAAAAAACCCTTATCGTATCCGAAGATGTCTTTTTTCAGCGGTACAAATGAAACATCTAAATCCCCCAGGAATTCACCCGTAAAAAGACGGCCGGCCATTGTCGAAAACCGATATGTTTTCTGAAGCTCCACCGAGAAATACCTTCCCTCGTACTCGGAAAAGTCAAATTCCACAGGAGGCTTGATCTTTTTGGCCTCATCCTGCAGTTTGTCTTTTGAAAAGAGGGCAAGCTTATATCCGGTTCCTGAAGGTCCTTCTGTGAAGCGGTACTGTAGCCCTCTTATCCCATCGACATCGAAAACGCCCTGCCCTCGATGCTGCAGTTCCCGGGGCATGATGGCTTCGCCGATATTCCCGAACTGCTCCGACAAAACGCGGCGGGAAAGACTGCCGTTCTCATGGTAGATACAGACAAGCGAGCCGCTTCCCAATTGATAAAAGCCTTCCCAGCCTGCCGATTCTTTCGGATCCCACGGGACGGCGGTGTCCGGTTCCTTCCCTTCGGCTCCCCGGGGCGGGCCGAAGTCCATCCTCAGTTCTTCGACCAGGAAGTCACCCACCTTCTCGAAAATATCGAAGAGTGATATCTGGTCTGACTGGATATTGCTCAAGGCAATCAGGCAGGCGTCCTTCTCGATAAACCTGTCCATGAGAGCCCGAAATCCATATGAAGAGCCTCCGGCTCGAACGATCGTTAAATTGTCTTTGCCGTCATTATAATGGGCGGACATGACGATTCCGGCCAGAGAAATATCGGAAGAATGCGGTTCAAGAAGCATTTTTTTGTTTTTTTCAGATAGGATGTTGTCGCCAACGAAATCCAATATTTTCTGAAAACTATACAGGTCTTTGGCGGTGCTCAGGATGTTACCGGCGGCAAGGCGCGTCGATTCCTCCTCGATAGTGGCGAGTGCGTACCCTTCCAGGCCCTTCTGATAGCCGGTGGCCATATTCTTATGGATGGTCCTGTTGTTGTGCACATGAGTGTCTTTCATGCCCAGAGGACCAAAAATATTTTCCTCCAGCAGTTCTGCATAGGACTTCCCCGACACGGCTTCCAGGATAACGCCCAGTACATAATATCCGGGACTGGAATAAGTCATCCGTTCACCAGGCTCGTGCTGAAGATCGATGTCCCAGAAATGCTTCATAAACTCCAGGGGCGTGTGGAAATACTTGTCATGCACATCGAAGTACCGGGGGATGCCGATGAAATGGTGGGGGATGCCCGATTTGTGTTCCAGCAGATGACGGACTGTAATTATAGAGGCGTTTTTCTTGGGGAAATATGGGAGATAGGAGTCGATTGTTGCGTCAAGATTAATAAGACCCTTCTCAGCCATCTGCAGCACTAGGACTGCCGTGAATTGTTTTGTTATGGACCCGATGAGATATTTTGTGTCGGGTTTGTCGGGAATGTCGAAACTCCTGTTGGCGACACCGTAACCTTTGTGGACAAGAATCTTCTCTCCTACGCCAATCAAAATTGTTCCGTTGAATGGAACAGGGAGGGAGTCGAGAAATTGATCGACCTTTTCTTTCAGAGACACAGTAAGGCCTGTGTCCCCCCCCTGCTTTAGAGGATCTGCATATAAACGCAAACCACAATTGATAAACATCAGTCCGACCGAAAAAACAACTGCATACAGATGATATTTTTTCATCAATTTTTTCTCTTTTTTTACTCCTACACCTTTTCACGCATTTACATTCAAGAATCATGCCAAAAATTATAACGCAAATAGAATCAACCTGTTAGATGTTAATCCTTGAAAAATTTCCAAAAAATCCTCTTGATTATGTTTGGAAATGAACACAATCTGTCCGTATATGAACATATTTTAATAATTATAGGCCATATTGACTTTGGTATTGATCTTGCTTTATCATTACTGAGGGAAAAAAATGGAAAATCAGATTGAGGCCAGAGTGTTAATCGTAGATGATGATCTGGGTGTATTACAGGCAGCGCAGTTCTATTTAAAGCAATATGTAAAATTAATAGATATCAGGGACAATCCCGAAGAAATGATCCGGGCCTTTCAACCGGGACAGTACGACGTTATCCTTCTGGATATGAACTTCACACTGGACCTCACCAGCGGGGAAGAAGGATTATACTACCTTAGAGAATTAAAAAGAATCGATCCTGCAATTGAGGTTATTTTGATTACTGCTTATGGGGATGTGGAATTAGCAGTAAAAGCCATCAAAGAGGGGGCCACTGATTTTATTTTAAAACCCTGGCAGAATGAAAAATTATTAGCCACGGTTACCACCACATTTAAATTATATCAGAGCAGGAACAGGATTAAGATTCTTCAATTCCAAAAAGAACAGCTTATTGATAATATTAATAAGCATTTTTATAACCTCATTGGGACTTCCAAACCAATGCAGGATGTTTTTTCTATAATCAAAAAGGTTTCTAAAACCGATGCCAACATATTGATCACCGGGGAGAATGGTACCGGAAAAGAATTGGTTTCAAGAGCTATCCATCGGGATTCCTTGCGCTGTCATGAACCCTTTATCAGCGTAGATATGGGAGCAATCAGCGAAACGCTGTTTGAGAGTGAATTATTCGGACATAAAAAGGGTTCTTTTACCGATGCTAAAAAAGATAGGGCAGGACATTTTGAAATCGCTTCCAGTGGGACTCTCTTTTTAGATGAAATAGGAAATCTCCCTTATCCCTTACAGGCAAAAATTCTGCGGATTATGGAAAGCCGGGAAGTAAAAAGATTAGGAAGCAATCAAACCATCCCCATTAATATTCGCCTAATTTGCGCCACCAACCTGGATATCCACAAAATGGTGAAGGAACGTAAATTTCGAGAAGACCTCCTTTATAGGATAAATACCATTGAAATAAAGCTACCACCCCTCAGGGATCGGGACCAGGATATCATCCTACTGGCCAATACATTTCTGGAACAATACTGTAAAAAATATAAAAAATCCCTCAAAACCCTCACAACAAAAACCCAGGAAATGTTAAAAGTATACCATTGGCCTGGCAACATAAGAGAGTTAAAACATTCTACTGAAAGAGCCGTGATAATGAGTGATAAGGACCGCTTAACTCCCGATGATTTCTTTTTTTCCTCTCAAAAAGACAAGATGGAAAAAGTCCCTGACAACTTAACCTTAGACCATCTTGAGCAGGAATTCATAATCAAAACCCTTAAGAAACATAATAAAAATATTTCAAAGGCTGCCAAAGAACTGGGTTTGTCCCGTTCAGCTTTATACCGCAGAATGGATAAATACAATATCACTCTATGAAAAGATATTTTAAAAAATTTAAGATCCGGGTTTTTATCCAAGTATTATTAATCTGTATCAATATTTTCCTGGGTGTTTTCTTTTTTGTTTTATATAAAAATTTTCTGATGGTTGGAATTTTTCTGATTATATTATTGGCACTTCTCTATTACCATGTAAAATTTATAGATCAAACCAATCGCAATTTTAAACGATTCCTGGAAGCTATTAATTATTCAGACTTTTCTCAATCCTTTACCGATAAGAACCTGGGAAAATCCTTTTCTGAATTAAGCCAGGCCTTTACTCAAGTTGTAGAAAAATTTCAGAAGGCCCGGGCGGAAAAAGAAAAAAGCTTCCGCTACATGAATACTATTGTTCAGTACATTAATAATGGTCTTATCAGCTTTGATCAGGAAGGAAATGTGGATTTTATCAACCGGGCCGCAAAGAAGATACTTAACATCCGTTTTTTAAAAAACATTCAATCCTTTAAAACCAAGAATCCCAACCTATATCAACTGATGAAAAAAATCCGGCATGGAGAAAAATTAGTAAAAAAAATCTCAATTAATAATGATACAAAACAGATGGCCTTTTCAGGTTTTGAATTTAAAGTGGGAGATAAGAATTTAAAATTGTTATCTATCCAGGATATCCACAATCTTTTGGAAGATAAGGAATTAGAAGCCTGGCAAAAATTAATTCGGGTACTAACCCACGAAATCATGAATTCCCTTACCCCTATTTCATCCCTCAGCAGTACTACCTTTGATTTAATCCAAGAGATTGAGGTACAGGATGACCCGTTAAAAGAAAAATTACTGGATATAAAAGATGCTTTAAATACTATTCATAAAAGAAGTGAAGGCTTAACTGATTTTGTAAAAGCTTACCGCAGCTTGACTCTAATCCCCAAACCTGAATTTCAGATTATTTCGGTATCCAGTCTTTTTTCCAGAGTACACAAGATACTAAAACCCAAACTCCAGGAGCAGGGAATCTCGTTTGAGAGAATTATAGATCCAGAGTCACTTGAGATCAGCGCCGATCCCTCCTTAATGGAACAGGTTCTGATCAACCTGCTGCTCAATTCCATCTACGCCCTCAAAGAGATCCGGAAACCCAAAATTGAATTGAAATGTTTTTTAGGAGACAGCGGTAAAGTGGTCATCCAGGTAATTGACAATGGCAGTGGTATTTTAGAAAAAAACCTGGGGAAGATCTTTGTCCCCTTTTACTCCACCAAGAAATCATCGGGGATCGGCTTAAGCTTCTGCAAACAGATCATGAAGTTACACAACGGCCAGATCAAGGTTGCCTCCACCCAAAACTCCATCACCTTTTCATTGTATTTTTAATCTTT
>CBFDDY010000002.1:0-44223 GCA_965603705.1 uncultured bacterium
ACTCCTGTGGGTATACTGCGTTGACTTAAAAAGAGTTAGTAGATATGATATGTGGCTAATGAAAAAAATTAGACTTCATACAAAAATTTTTCTGGGATTGGTATTAGGAATAATTGCCGGATTGATCTTTGGAGAAAAAGTCCTTCTTATTGAGCCCATCGGTACTGTTTTCCTGCGCATGATCACAATGATAGTAGTGCCTTTAGTATTTGTCTCTCTAATGCTGGGAACCGCAAGCCTGGGCGATGTGCGAAAATTAGGGCGTATCGGCGCAAAAACAGCAGTTTACTTCGTAGTAACGACCATCATTGCCATAGTCATAGGACTGGTCTTAGCTAATGTTGTTCGGCCCGGAGATGGCCTGAATGAAAACATTAAAACAGAGCTGTATAAAAACTATGAAGCCAAGGCCCAGGACGGCATAAAATATATGGAAGAAAAACCATCAATCATAGAGATACTGATAAATATAGTTCCCACTAACCCGGTAGCGGCCTTTATTGAAGGCAATATGCTACAGATTATCTTCATGGCACTTCTATTTGGAGTAGTTCTGACTCTGATCAAAGAGGAAAAATCCAAACTGATAATCAATTTCCTGGACGGGCTGAATGATATGCTTATCCAGGTCGTGCATATTGTCATGAAACTTGCCCCTTATGGAGTTTTGGCTCTCAGCGCAGCTGTTATCGGCCAATACGGAATTGATATCCTTATAACTCTATTAAAATACTCCCTGGTTGTTAGCTTTGGGCTTGTTTTTTATGGCCTCAGTATAAACAGTCTTTCAGTCAGCTTTCTCGGAGATACTAGCCCGCTACAATTCTTCAGAGCCGCAAAAGAAGCAATAATCATCGCTTTCAGCACTTCCAGTTCAATGGCAACCTTGCCGGTTGCTATGGATGGAGTAGAACACCTCGGGGTAAAACGGGAATACTCAAGCTTTGTGATTCCTCTGGGAGCTACTGTAAACATGGACGGAACTGCCCTGTATCAGGGAGTCTCCGCAATTTTTATCGCCCAGATCTATGGAATCCATCTTGGCATCACTGGCCAAGTCACAATAGTTCTTATGGCGGTACTTTCTTCAATCGGGGCTGCAGGTGTGCCGATGGCAGGGATAATCGCCCTTGCCCTGGTATTAAAACAACTGGGCATTCCCCTGGAAGGCATTGCCCTGATCCTGGGAGTGGAGAGACTGTTAGATATGATGCGCACAAGTGTTAATGTCATCGGGAATATGGCTTGTGCCGTAGTAATTCAAAATATGGAGGAAAAATAGAAAAATGGCTTCTCTCTCCTATTGGGCCCGGCTTCTAAAGCTATTCTATCACTACCAGAAAAAATCCTCTACACTGCCTTACATGCCGATCCGCCTCTGGGTGGAATTGACAAGTTTCTGCAACTTTAGATGTGTCATGTGTCCGAACAAAGACCTTGAAAAAAAGGATAAAGGTTATATGGACATGGACCTGTACCGAAAGATCGTAGATGAGGCTAAGGAATTTATATTTGATATAAATCTTAACCACCGGGGAGAATCACTTCTCCATCCCGAGATCGTTGAGGCAATAAAATACGCCAAGCAAAATAAAATGTTTGCCCGCTTGCACACCAATGCTTCTCTCTTATCAGAAGACCTGGCAAAAAATATCATAACGGCCGGGCTTGACAGGATCTCCTTTTCCTTTGACGGGTATACAAAGGAAACTTACGAAAAAATCCGCCGGGGAGGGGATTTTGATAAAACAATTAAAAATATATTACGCTTTTTAGAAATAAAAAAATCCGCCGGGGCTAAAACTCCTCAGACAGCTATTGAAGCAATAGACTTTGAAAAAACAGCCGGAGAAGAACTCGAACAAGCTAAGCGAGAATTCAGAAGCCGCTTCCGGGACCTGCCTCCAGACAGTTTTGTTATAAAAGAATTTCATAACTGGGCCGGAGAAATAAAAAAGAAGAAACATAATCCTGATAACTACTCGGTCTGCCCCTTTCCCTGGAATGCACTAATAATCCTATGGGACGGTTCGGTCCTCCCATGCACCCAGGATTTTTTTAACCAGCATAGCATCG
Organism: uncultured bacterium; assembly: GCA_965603705.1. GTDB lineage: Bacteria > Acidobacteriota > Aminicenantia > Aminicenantales > Aminicenantaceae > JAUVXM01. The sequence goes on from CBFDDY010000002.1 coordinate 2,077, forward strand.
GGAATGTTAAAGACAATTCCATCAGGGAGATCTGGAACGGTGATAAGATAATCCATCTGAGAAAAAAATTAACAGAACAGGACCTGGATGAATTCAAGACATGTTCCAATTGTGACCGGATATGGCGAAAAGGCTTTTTCGGAGTTCCCAAAAAATATATCTGGAAATTTATCTCAAAAAGGATGCCCTGAATTAATCCTGAACTGTTTTTTTTTGTTTACTTCTGTCTTTTATCTTCCAGGCTGGGTAACCGAGGATAACCGAGTACTCTTTGAAAGATTTAGTTACAACCGATGCCGCTCCCACAATGCATCCTTTTTTTAGGGAAACCCCATCCAGGACGATAGTCCCTGCCCCCAACCAGACATCATCTTCTATCTGTATTCCGCCTTTGGAAACCGAAGGCTGGAACATGATGGGAATAGAAATATCATCAAAGGTGTGATTTCCGCCAGCAACAAGATAGCACTGTCCTGCTACAAAACAATATTTTCCTATCCTTATCTTTGTTTCTGAAAGCAGTGTGCAGTTAGATGAAATATTACAGTAATCACCCAGATAAATAGAGCCACCCTTGCAGCTAATGATAGTGTTTCTACCCACATAAACATTTTCTCCGAGATGAACGCCTTCGTTTTTCTCTCCCTTCGCATCCAGCACTACATTATCATCAATAACTGTATGATCCCCTATGCTGATCTTATGGGGTTGACGCAGGGTAAGATTACGCCCAAATACAACTCCTCTCCCTACTTTCCGAAAAAGAAAAGGATAAAATATCTTCCTTACAAATAGCCCCAGCGCACCTGGAATCCAGGAAAAGAAAAATGTTATGAACTCGTACTTGAGCAAAGTGAAAAAACCTTTTTCCCCGATAACAATAGATGAATATTTATGGAGGGATGATTTCTTCTCATCAATTATTTTTTTCTGCATACTGTGTTTAAACTCTTCATTCATTTTGTATATCATAAAAAAAAATACAATAAAAATCCAGAAAGCAATTAAACCTGGACTATTCACCCTGGCATGGAAACAGGTAAGTCCATGCCCGCTTCCCATTTGCAGGTACAAAGCCACACCTGAATTTCATCCATATGTTGCCTTGACACTGAATTTCATCCATATTGACATATTTCCGGATTTAGTTTATATATTAGTCAGTTACAGTCTAGCAAATCCAAAAAAATGAGACTTGCTTTTATAACAATAATCAAAGTTTTCATATTCTTTTATATAACCAATGCAGGAATAATATTTTCTCAACCTGGAGAAGAGGAACAGCAGGTAAATATTTTTACAGAAGGGAATCAGTCAAATCTTACGCTTGATGCTGATGATACAGGTGATTTTATCATCGCCTGGGAGAGTGATAGACAGGACAACGGCCTGCCGGGAATCTATGCCCGCAGATATTATAAAACAGGATTTCCAAAAGAAGAGAAATTTAAGGTCAACACTTCCTGGGCCCCCCATAACCGGCCAGCAATTGCAGTAGGAAGCCAGGGTAACTTTGTTATCTCGTGGGAAAATTACTGGATTGAAAATTCAAGCAGTGGAATTGCTGCCCGGATTTTTGATAACAATGGGAGTGCCCTGGGGCAGGAATTCCAAGTAAATGATTATATTTCAGATTTCCAGGGCGAGCCGGATATAGCTATAAACAGCACAGGTGAGATTGTCATCACCTGGCAAAGTTGGGGACAAGATGGAGACAGACTTGGTATCTTCGCCCGAATATTCGACCAAAACGGGATCCCGTTAGGCACAGAATTTCAGGTTAACAGTTATATCTCGAACAACCAGCAACATCCGGCGATAATCATGGATAAATACGGATATTTTGTTATTACCTGGTCAAGTTTTGGACAAGATGGAGATAAAACCGCCATCATGGCAAAGAAGTTCGACCAAGATGGAGAAGCTGCCGGCCCGGAATTTAGAGTCAACTTCTCTTCAGAAGGCTGGCAGGAATGGCCAGCCCTCGCCACAGACAAATGGGGCAATATTATCATCTCCTGGCACAGTTACCGGGAAAACGGCCTATCATATGATATTTTCGCCCGGACATTTGATGAAACCCTCACCTTACAAGGGCCGGAATTTCAGGTAAACAGTTACTCAGATAACTGGCAAGTCTTTCCAGCAGTAGATACAGACTCGGAAGGAAATTTTATAATCACTTGGCAAAGCCTGGGGCAAGACGGCGATTCCTTCGGCATATACGCTCGGCTTTTTGATAAAAACGGACAATCCCTGGGACAAGAATTCCTGATCAACTCAACAACCACAGGGAGCCAGGAGTTAGCGGATATCTATATGATCTCACCTGAGATCTTTGGTATTGCCTGGCAAAGTCAACAAAATGAAGAAGCAGGATGGGACCTGTTTAGTAAAGTATATGACCTTCAGTCAACGAATTTAGAGAATAATTCCGAGAGATATATACAAAAACATGATTCTAAAAAAAATATTTATTTTTCTCACTTTAATATCTATCGCGACAACGCTCCCGGCAGATGAATATTGTTTGACCAAAAGAGGAAAAGCAGGCTATCCGTATTTCAACAAAAACGGAAATTTAAATTTTGTCATCTGTGACGATACAGGAAAAGCATACTTAATTAGCGCAGCAACGTATATTCCTGATAATATTCCTCCAACAAATATCCAATTTCTTTATACGCTTAGGGAGCCACAAATAAAAAAAGACAGAAATAACCAGGCCTGGATAATCTGGGAACACGGAAAAGATCAAGAAAAACATGTCTTTTTGGGTAGACTTCAAAAAGATAAAATCTCCGGGGAAAAAAATCTTTCCGCAGAAATCCGCGGAAGTAACTATTCTCCAAGCCTAATATTTTCTCCTCATAACCAAGCATGGGCAGCCTGGATAAACGTCTGGCAGGGGCAATATCAACTCATAGTTAACAATCTGACACTCTCACTTCGATGGAATATCTCGACTGGCAGCTCCTCCATGTATTCCCCCCTGATCATTGTCGACGAGCGCGGAAGGCCATGGCTCTTCTGGGCAGCCGCAGAGGAGGGACCGGATAAAATATATTATTCTTTTTTTAACGGCGAGATGTGGGCGCCACCGTCAATACTTACTCCCAATCTCGAGGTGCCGCATTTTCATCCTGCCGTAACTTTACACGAAAATGGATTTCCCTGGGTAACTTGGTGCAGTTATGACGGCCAGGATTATGAGATCTATACAACATCATGGAACGGGGAGGAATGGCTTGAGATCGAAAAGATCACAAATAACTCTACTTATTCTGATGTGGAGCCTTCTATCTCACTTTACCTTGATTCCATTCCCATGATTTCCTGGACCCGGGCCGGAAACGGAGAAAGAGATATCTTCATCTCCTTTAAGACTGAAGACAATTGGTATCCTGCCATAAATATTTCCCATGACTCCACAAGAAGCGGCTCTCCGGTCCTAATCACTGATGGAGACAAAATCGCTGTTTCCTGGAAAGATGAAGAGTACATCTATGCCAAGCATCTTTCCTTTTTCGAGCTTAAAGCTAATAGACATCCGGAAATGATAAAAGAAGTCAGCATCAGGTCATCGCACCTTGCCCGGAACAGATTTATCGGCTTCGGCGACAGTATTACTTTCGGCTCCATGAACGGTCCATATATGGGAAAAGGGTATATTCCCCGCTTACAGGAACTTTTAAAAAACATCTATGCTGACCCTTTAGTCTCCAATAGAGGAGTACCGGGGGAGCCCACCTGGGCAGCTCTGAGCCGGATAGAGAGTGTAATTTCAGCAGACCTTGCTCTTTATCTACTGCTTATGGAAGGAACAAATGATGTTACTAAAACTGAATATTCAATAAATACTACGGCCTTCAATCTAAAACAAATCGTCCAAAAAAGTCTTGACTATGGAGTTTTCCCTCTAATATCAACAATTATCCCCCGCGCCAGAAATCGCTGGACAGCAACCGCCCAACAAAGAACATTCGACCTGAACAGCCAAATCGAAACCCTCGCTCAGGATCTTCATATCCTGTTAGTAGAAAATTTCACGTCATTTTATAATTATCCGGAAGAACAGGGAGGATACGCATCCTTGATCTCAACTGATAACCTTCACCCTAACAATACAGGTTACCAGGTAATGGCTGAAACTTGGTATGAAAAAATCAGTTCCGCTCCCTTCCCCCCGGTTAATATTCAGGCATTAATTAAACAGCATGATAAAGTTATAATCCTTGAGTGGGAGAAAAATGCTAAAGTTATTGCAGCAGCAAAACTTACAAATTACCGTATATATAGGAAAAAATCAGGTGACCCCGGTTTTACTGCAGTAGGAATTGTGGACTCGGAACAATTCAGCTATCACGATGAGAATATCGATCCGGAGCAGGAATACATATACGCTTTGAGCTCTATCAATGAAGACAATATCGAAGGCCCAATGTCTGAATTCGTTCAACCAATCATAGGAGACCCTTACCCTCCAGTCAATATCTCCACATATACAGTCATTAACAAGGCTTTTCTCTACCAGGAATACATAAACCGTATAACCTGGGAAAGCAATCCGCAGAATCAGGGCCAGTTCACAATAACAAAATATCGAATATACCGAAAGTCAAGAGGAGAGGAAGACACTATGTTCGTACAGATCAGTGAGGTCGATGCTTCCCAGACCGAGTTTTTGGACAGGAACCTATCCAGCCAGGAGGAAGCAAACATGTACATCTATGGAATCACATCTATAGATGATGATGATAATGAGAGCATAATCAATAAAGGATAAAAAATGAACACATTTTCAGATTTCTGTGTTATTATCCCGACAATCAATGAAGCTTATACTATTGGTGAGATTCTCGATGAAGTAAAACAATATACAGATAATATCCTGGTTGTGGACGGCCATTCAAATGACGATACAATTAAAGTAGTCAATCAGAAAGGCATAAAGCACGTCCTGGACAATAAGAAAGGTAAGGGGGATGCACTTAAGGTTGGCGTAAGCCATACAGATAGAGACATCATTGTTTTCCTGGATGCTGACGGTTCGCATGAAGTCTCTGATATCCCCAAACTGTTAGAGCCTATAAGAGAAGGGAAGGCTGATCTTGTGGTCGGCTCCCGCATTCTGGGCGGCAGCGACGAACTGCACGGCACTTTTAATAAATTTATACGCAATACCGGCACTAATTTTCTGGCGGTTCTTGTCAATAAAAAATGGAAAACAGAATTGTCCGATATTGAAAACGGCTTCAGGGCAATACGACGAGAAGTCTTTACCCATATCCAGTTATCAGCTCAGGGATTCACAGTAGAACAGGAAATGGTGCTGCGTTGTTTAAAAAATAAATTTTCCGTTATGGAAATCGCCAGCCATGAGTACGCCAGGAAATCAGGTTATTCAAAACTCAAGACTATACAAGGATTTAAATTTCTGCTCCATTTCTTCAAGGAATTCTTTTTATGATTTCTAAACCTATAGGGTATGACTTTTTTTTTACTTTATATACCCCAATGCCCTTAGAGCCTCCCGGGTTTTGGGGCTGATTTTATTATAATCGACCAATCTTCCCTTTGAGAAAGCAGTTTTTTGCATATTTACTAAAAGATAGTCTGTTTTAAATTTAATTGAGTTTATTTGATAAGCTCCTTTACTTAAATATTCATTATGAAGTTCATGAAAATCATTAATACTATCAAAAATTTCATAGCTAACAATGTCAGAGTAGGATTTATCATTATAATGAACTATATGTTTAGTCTGCCCTACAGTATCAATAAAACCAACAAAATTGAACCATTCAATTTTCTCTTTGATGAAAATGGTTCTTTCAATATCACTCTTGTTAATCTGGCTGAGGAGACTTATGCCGTCTATTCTACCCTGGTTTTCCAAAGCCAGATAATCCAATATTGTAGGAACAATATCGACTTGAGTCACTATTGCATTTGATTCTATCCCAGAAAATTTACTATGGGGGAATTTAATCAATAAAGGAACATGAATTTCTTCATTATAAATAGTTGATCCATGAAAAAGAAAACCATGTTCATCAAATTGTTCCCCATGATCCGCCACTAATATTATCATCGAATTCTCATATAGGCCCTTATCCCTTAAAAACCGAATAAACTCTCCAAAATAATGATCATTTTGCAGAATCTCACAATCGTAAAGAGATTTAATAAAATTTATATCTTCTTTATTCAGCCCTTCGTGTTCTTTTTTAAATAAAATAGATTTTTTAAAGGCCATTTTTGCCCTGCTTTTATCCTCCCAAGTAAATTCAGCAAATTGTTCTTGGACAAGATAGGGAGCATGTGGGTCTAGAGTATGCAAATAGGCAAAAATAGGTTTATTAACGATTTCAGGATATTCATTGATAATCCTGAAAAACTCAGCATTTATTACTTTAGAAGAATTTTTATTGTCCTTGCGGAATTTATAAGCATCAATTCCCTGAATAAAATTAAAATCATCAGTAACATTACCATTCGTTGTAAGATAAATAGTATAGTATTTGTTCCTTTTTAAAATTTCTGCAATAGTATCTACCTCACTTGACAAGCTATCCTCTCTTTCCTCTGCTCCATGTATATTTGGGTAAAGCCCAGTGAGGACTGAGGCAACAGCCGGTTTTGTCCAGGAGGCAGTTGCAAAACATTTTTTGAAGATAATACTGTCTTTGGCAAATTCATCAATAAATGGGGTTGTCTTCCGCTTATAACCATAACAGCTTAAATGATCTGCCCTTAAAGTATCAATCAAATAAATAAAAACATGTGGTATTGCGGATTTTTCTTTTATGGGTTCTTGGATTACAATTTTAGGTTTATTGATATTCCAGGCCTTTGGCCCACTTACTTTCGAAGATGAGCGAATGACTGGATCTACCCAGTAAACAGTGAAATTATTCCTATTGGCGATTGGATTTGATAATACAATCTTAACAGTCTCTTCTCCAAATTTCCTTAGCTTAATTTCTTTCTTACTTTGAAGATACAATTGCCTGCCTTTAAAATGACGAACTATCTCTTCTCCTTTTTCATTGTAAAAGGAAAGATGAATTACTGATTCATCTGCAATCTTATTATCAGTAAATAATTTAAATTGAAATAAAGAATTTTTTGGGAGATCCATATAATATTCCACAATTCTCCCAGGAGGGATAACAAACATACGGCTGTCGTTGTAATCCGTTAATATTACATTGTGATTCTTCTCATCATTTTTTCCCGATTTACTCATGCTTAATATTTGCAATTTATCAAATCGAACAGCAAGTTCCTCGTAATCCTTATTGACTTTTTTCTTATTAGGAGTTCGGGCTAATTTCCATCTAAACATAATATAATTAGAACCATACTTTAAATATTTTTCTGGGATCAAAAAAGAATAATTTCCTTGTTTTGGAAATTCAAGAGATGTAAGGTATTTATCATTAATAAAAATCTTGCTCGCCTGAATTTCCTTGCCAGAGGTATTAATCGGCCTGCACTCTATATTTATAGTCTTATCTTTACGTTCTGTTAAATAAATAACTAACTCAGAATAGTTTCCAATACCCCAGCGATATGTCTCTTTCTTCTTTTTATTCACTCTGGATGAACTCCACCCTGAAACTAAACATTTTTCATCACTATTGTCTTTGGAACCAAAGTCAATTTCTGTAGTTTCAATTTCAATCTTCATATATTGAAACATGTCTGCAAAATTCAAAAAGATTGATTTTTCTTTGAAACAGGAAAAGTTAAAAAGAGCCAAGAAGATTAAAAAGAATATTTCTGTTTTAACTTTTCGAATGACCATTTCTACCCTGCCCTCCCGTCAGAGACTTTTTTTTTAACAATTTTCCATATCCATTTTATGGAATAAAAAATAGCGGCATAAAATACAAGTAGGATCAAAGGTTCGACCGGAGCACGATAACGTAAATTATTGATTCCCGCAATAGTAGTAAGAGTGGAGACAAAACAGTTGTAATGGATCACTGCCAATATTATAAACCATCCATGGAATGCCAACCTATTTTCATGCACAAGAAAAAATAAAATAAGCGGGGCAGCTATCATTAGTACCGCTAAAAAGTACAGGTTTGTAAATAATTGCTTATAAAACAGAAAAAAACTTCTAAACAGCCAAGGGATAATAGCTCTGTTATGGAGAAATTTCTGCGCATTTCCCCCGGTCCAGTAAGGGGAATACTGGCGGTAATAGCTTAATACCGAAGCCGGCACTTTTTTTAAATAATCTCCCGGGTAATCTCTAATAAGTTTCAAGTTGACTTTTCCAAATAAGCTGGCAATCTCAGCATCTGTAAGGCCCAGTTCTTTTTTAAGGCGCAAACTAAAATTATAGACGGCTGCCGAAGAATATTTCCTTTTTTCAAATTCTTCTGCGTATATTTCAGCAACTCTATCCACTTTTTCGTTGCCTGAAGGTTTGTATTTATTAAAAAGGGGATTCGTATAATATCTTAATTGATAGGGCATTAAGCTTGAAATCCCAAAATAATCAAATTTTATTTTGTTTCTAAGCGCCCAGCCTCCGGCTCCAATAATATTTACAGCTATAAATAATATCCATAAAGGCACAAGTTTCTTTAAAAAACTCCCTTTTTTTTCTTTTGGATAAAAGCCAAAAAATGTCAGAATAGGGAAAAAAATACCTAGCAGCAGGTATGTCGGCCTGGTATATATGAGCAAAACCATTAAAACACCGGCAAATAAAGCTAAAGATTTTTTCCCTTTGAAAAACTGAAGGTATAAAACAATAACTGTAAAAAGCAAAGTAATAGATAAAGTCTCTGTTAGTAATTGAAATTCAAAACCAATAATAAAATAATTAAAATTGTAAAAAATCCCCATAAGTAATGAAAATATTCTCTTGCGAGTCAATAAATATGCTATCCTGTACAGAAGCAGAGAATTCAACACTCCTAGGAAAAAAAGCTGTCCAAAGCAGATCAGTTTAATATAATCAGTAGTAATAGGTATCAGGTCATTAGGGCAGAGAAGAAATTCAATAAAAATAGGATAACCGGGAGTCCTTACCATGTCCAGCTCATTAAGGAAAAAAAATGTAACGGAATCAGTATGAATGCCGGGGTGCATGACCAAAAAAATAAACACTCTAATAGCCACGGCAATCAAGATCAGGAAAAATACAGGCCCTGTTTTTTTTATAAATAATCTCCACTTGTTCATAATCATTCTTTATCCCAGTACTTTCCAATCACCTTTCTTGTAGAAAATAAGAGATTTTTTCTTTGAGGAGCTAGGTAAATAAAATTCAACTAACACATATCTAGGAAGCTTCCGCCCTTTATCTCTGCCCCGGTATTCCCTGAGAGAACCCCGGGAAAAAATGAATTCAAATTTAGATTGCCGGTTTAGAACTCTTCCCCGGTAGCTAGATTTTAAGTAAGGCAGCCATTCTTTTTTGTCAAGGTCAAAAACCTGGATATAATAATGATCACGTTCAAAAACAACTTTATAGTCAACAGCTCTCGTCCGGGAAACAACCTCAAGCTGAACCATCCTTAACGCTACCTCACGAACAGTTTTATTTAAAGGATACTCTTTACGGAGGATCAAAAAAACCAATACAGCAGCAAGAATCAATATGATTATTCCCAGAGAGCTAACTCTTAAGAATTTCTTGTCCATAGTAAATGATACTATCATTTACCTCCTCCCCGTGCAACTCAGAACCCACAGCAATAAATTCACTTCCGTATATCATCCGTGCAAAAATTGACTGGCCAGAATAAAAAGGAAACTTGAATTCTAAACAAAGAACAGGTAAGATTACTTTTCATTTTTCAACAATCATAAAAATAATGCTCTGAAATAAAACATTACCAATGAGAATACTGCTTATTGAACCTCCATTTGCCCGATTCATGGGTTTTTACCGTTTCTTTTTTCCCTTTAGCCTGGCTTCTTTAGCAGCTTATCTAAAAAAAGAAGGGCACCAGATACTTATCTATGATGCAGACCACGCCGGAAAACCCATTAATATGACCTCCACTAAACTTTTAGATGTCTTCCATCAATACCTCGATGGCATAAAAAACCTGCATCACCCCATCTGGCAAGAAGTTGAAACTATCATCAAAGATTTTAATCCCGACCTGATCGGCATCACTTATCTTTCAACAAAAACAGGCTCTGTTAAAAATATTATTAATATATCTAAAAAGCTTTATCCGCAAGTTCCAATAGTTCTGGGTGGGGCTCATGCTTCCGTCCTCTTTAAGTCTTCTCTGGAGCAAAGCCAGGCCGATTTTGTTGTTCTGGGTGAAGGTGAAAAAACCTTCTCAGAACTTATCAAAAAAATCCAGTCAGGAAACACAGATTTTGAAAACATCCAGGGCCTTGCTTTCAGATCCGCACAAGGGAAAATTGTAACCACTCCTCACCGGGAACTGCTCAAGGACCTGGATTCGCTGCCTTTTCCAGATAGAGATTCTTTATATAGATTAGATACCTACAGGCCGGATGATCTGAGTATGATAATGACCAGCCGGGGATGCCCCTATAATTGCGCATTCTGTTCCAGCATCTGGGAAAGACGTGCCCGCGACCGTTCGATTTCTAATATAGTAGCAGAGATCGAGTATCTTATCGAACGCTTTAAGACAAAAAACATATATTTTAAGGACGATACCTTTACTCTTAGCCGCAAAAGGATCTTTGAATTCTGTAACACCCTGAAGCAAAAAAATATTCAGGTGGCCTGGGAATGTTTAACCAGAATAGAGCTTATAGACGAAGAACTTATCATGCGTATGCGCCAGGCCGGCATGGTATACCTGAAGATCGGCATTGAGAGCGGAAGTCAGCGGCTGCTTGATACGGCCAATAAAAAGGTCACCATATCTGAAATAAAAAAAGGGGCTGCCATTTTAAATAAACTCGGGCAAAAGTGGTCGGCTTTCTTTATGATCGGTTATCCGGACGAGACTGAGACAGAAATCCATATGAGCCACAAACTTATCGAGGAGATAAGGCCCACTTATGTTTCCATGAGCACTCTTGTTCCATATCCTGGCTGCCAATATTACCATGAGTTAAAAGACCTGGGAGTATTAAACAAGGACACAAACTGGAACCTGTATGATCCCTTCAGCATTTATGCCAATGTCAATCAGGTTATAGATAAAAAACGTTTTCAGACTCTGGTGTATGAGACCATGAAATTCATTGATGACTACAATTTGCATTCAGGGGAAAAATCCCCTAAAATTACTACGGGTAAGGAGATAACGAATCATTATGAACACAAAGAATAAAGAAAAACGAATCCTTGTCACCGGAGGGGCAGGGTACATCGGCAGTATCCTCGTCCAGTTCCTACTCCAAGCCGGCTATAAGGTTGTAATCCTCGACAAATTAATGCACGGAGTAGATCCATTAATAAATTTTCTTAAAAACCCCCCCCCAAACCTCTCTATTATCATAGGCGATATTCAGAATAAAGACGACGTCCAACGTTCTCTGGAAAATATTCATGCTGTCATTCATTTGGCAGCTATAGTCGGGGACCCAGCCTGTGCTGCGGATTCTGAATTAGCAGTTAATGTTAATTTTAATGCTACTGTCCGACTGGCTGACATGTGTAAAAAAAGAAAGATCAAACGGTTTATTTTTGCTTCCACATGTAGTGTTTACGGCTCCGGAAGACAAAACATCCTGACCGAAGACTCCGAAGTCAATCCCATCTCTTTGTATGCCGAAACCAGATTGTATGGAGAAAGAGGCATCCTTTCTCTAGCTGATAATAATTTTGCCCCGGCACTTCTCCGTCTGGGCACCTTATTCGGGCTGTCACCTCGTATGCGCTTTGATATTATTGTCAATTATCTTACTCAGAAAGCCATAAGAAAAGAAAAGATCTCCATCTTCGGAGGAGAGCAGTGGCGCCCCCTCCTACATGTCTCAGATGCAGCCCGTGCCTTCCAAATCGCGATGGAAAGCCCCCTGGAAAAGGTCAATAAACAGATCTTCAATACAGGCCTGATCAACCTCCAAGTCAAAGATATTGCTACTATACTCAAAAAAAACATCCCCGCTGCAAAAATCCAGATTTTAAATAAATTTGAGGACCAAAGAAGCTATAATGTCTCATTTGAAAAAATCCAAAAAACATTAAACTTTAAAGCTAAGAAAACTATTGATATCGGTATCAAAGAGATTGTTAAGGCTCTTCAAAAAGGGATCATTAAAGATCCCACTGATAAAATATATTACAACAATTATTCCAGATAAAATGGAAAAAATTGCATGAGAAAATCCTATTTAAATTTTTCCATCCCGGACATCACCCAAAGAGAAATCGATGCAGTTGTCACTACTTTAAAAAGCGGCTGGCTTACCTCGGGAAAAAAAACGTTGCTATTTGAAGAAAATTTTGCCGATTATACCGGAGCAAAGTATGCCATCGCCCTGTCTTCCTGCACAGCCGCTCTTTTCCTTTCTCTTATAGTCGAAGGCATCCAGGCTGGTGATGAAGTAATAACTACTCCCTTTACATTCATATCAACCGCAAATGTCGTTCATCACCTAGGAGCTAAACCAGTTTTTGTCGATATTGAAACAGATACATACAATATCGACCCAGAAAAAATCATCCTGGCAATAACCTCAAAGACTAAAGCCATTATTCCTGTGCATTATTCCGGGCAACCCTGTAATATGAAGCGGATCATGAAAATCGCAGCAGACCATAATCTCCGCGTGATCGAAGATGCTGCTCATGCTATCGGAGCGGAATATAAAGGGAAAAAAGTGGGGGGGCAGGGAAACCTAACCTGTTTCAGCCTGTTCCCAACCAAAAACATCACTACCGGAGAAGGCGGCGTTATTACTCTCAATGATAAAGAAAAGGCCATTCGATTGAAAAAACTACGACTGCATGGGATGAGCAAAGACGGGTGGAAAAGATACGACCAGGCAGAATCCTGGTATTATGAAATCCATGAGGCCGGTTATAAATTCAATCTTTCCGATATCAACGCTGCCCTTGGAGTCATCCAGCTCGAACGAATAAAGGAGCTCAACCAAAAAAGAAAAGACCTCGCCGACTATTATATTCAACAACTCTCACATATACCCGGCATCCAGACATTAAACATCCCGTCTAATGTTAAAAGTTCCTGGCATATTTTCCCCATCTGGATCAATAGTAAAGAATTGGGCCTTACTCGCAGCCAGCTTATCAAAGCACTCTGGAAAAGAAAGATCGGAACCAGCGTACATTTTATTCCCCTCCATCTGCAGCCCTTTTATCAAAAAAAATATCATTATAAAAAGGGAGATTTTCCGGTTGCAGAAAAAATCTTTGCCGGCATTGTCTCTTTACCCCTATTCCCAAAAATGACTAACAACGACATCAATGATGTTATAAATGCTATCCAGGATGCGGCTAAATAAATTCACCCCCTATTTCACCCTTGAAGATGATTGACTTATTGCAGGCAACTTTCTACTATATATATATGATATAAACGGTATGAATAAATCAATGAAAAACAAAAAAATATTCTTTTTTACAAATTTCATTTTATACTTTCTTTTCTCCTCCCTTCTATTTGGGCAAGGATATGTAAATATCTCACAGACGAATGAATTCTCAGAATTACCCTTTGTTTTAGCACTCCCCAACGGGGAAGTGATGGTAGCCTGGGAAGAAGGCGTTAATAGTTTTAACAGCTCTGGAGTGATCTGGTACAAAATTTACAACAAAAATACAGGGTGGTCAACAGCAAAAATTGCAGCTAAAAAGAAATATTGCGCGGCTTTTCCCCAGCTTGCAGTTGACAATAACGGTACTGTGCATATGGCCTATATGGATGGAGCTGGTTCTGGTAACCGGGAGATCTATTATAAAAAATATGTCAATAACAACTGGTCTGCCAGCGAAATGGTTTATTATAGCCCCGTACTTAATTCATCCTGGCCCAGGATTCAAGTAGAAGGAAACAAGATCTATGTCTTATGGTGTCATAATTATTCTCCCCCGGGTGCACCCGAAGATAAATTAGACGTTGTCTTAATAGAAAAAACAAATGGAGGATCCTGGCCTTCAACATACCAAAATATTTCAAAGCACAGCAATTCTGTTTCTGTGCATCCTTTTTTTCAAGTAAAAAACGGTAATGTTTACGCTGTCTGGATGGATGATAACCATCTGCATGCCAACTGGAATATTTACTATAATGAAAGAATAAACGGCTACTGTGGAAATCCCGTCCGCCTAAATCCTGGGCCAAATCAATATACTCCAGCTTTAGCTGTAGATAACAATGAAAGCGTTCATGTTATCTATACTAACAAAGTAAATCCTATCTGGTACCAGAAAAAAAGCGAAAGCGGCTGGTCCTCTCCTAAACAAATATCAACTCAAAGAACTTCGCAACAGTCCATGCTCTTTATGAAATACAGCATGGGACTGCTACATGGAGTCTGGAGACAGCGGGAAGGTGATGGTAACTATATGTATTACGGTCGGGGGACCACCAGTGGAAACTGGGACACTCCCATTAAAGTCTCTCATGGAGGCCACTCCGAATACCCGGGCCTGGATGTGGACAGTCAAGGAAAAGTTCATATTGTCTACAGTGATATAGGAATGGGAGGTGACCGAGATGTATTTTATGTTCAACTCGACCAACTCACTACTTACCCGGTGGCCTCTTTCACAGCCATGCCAACTAAGGGTGATCCACCTCTTTATGTAAATTTTGATGCCTCGGAATCTTATGATCCGGATGGAAATATTGTTTCTTATGAATGGGACTTTGGAGACGGAAACCAAGACACCGGCATAAGCACCAGTCACACATACACCAATAGAGGTGTCCTCACTGCCACTCTGACTGTAACGGATAATGATGAAAACTCCTCCTCAAGCTCCCAGGAAATAATTATAGGAACACCACCTGTAGCAGATTTTTCCGCTTCTCCCACGGCTGGGGCTTCTCCCTTGACAGTTAATTTTGATGCTTCAGAATCCTATGATCCAGATGGAAATATTGTTTCTTTTCACTGGGATTTTGGAGACAGCACCTCAGGTTCCGGCAAAGCTACCACTCATACATACACCAGTTTAGCTACCAGAACAGCAACCCTGACAGTCACTGATGATGAGGGCTTGACAGACCAGGCTTCAATAGAGATTGAGATCTCCTCTAACCCAGTAGCTATAATTAAATACTCCCCTAAAACAGGAGAACCTCCTTTAAAAGTAGATTTTGATGCTTCAAACTCAAAACCAGGGAACAAAAAGGAGGGCTCAGTAGAAAAATACGAATGGGACTTCGGGGATGGGAAAAGCGGTTTCGGGAAAAAAATCTCACACACTTTTACAAGATCAAAAACCTTTACAGTCACATTAGAGATCACGGATGACCAGGGCATAAATAATTCAACAACAGTTGACGTTGAAGTTTACTCCAAACCTGTTGCCAGTTTTTCCTGTTCAACTTTGGAAGGCATTGCTCCAATTAAAATCTCATTTAATGCTTCCGAATCTTCTGATGAAGACGGAAATATCAGTATTTATAAATGGCTGTTCGGAGACGGGACAATAGGATATGGGAAAACCGCAGCACATACATATACTACAGGTGGTTCCTTTAAGATCACTCTTACTGTTATCGATAATGACGGTTGGACTGGAACAGCAACCCAAATCATAACAATAATAGAAAAACCATACCCGCCTTTAAATCTGACATTGAAACATATAGTTAACAACGGCCTTTTCTTTACAGATTATATCAATCTGCTGGAATGGCAAAATAACAACATAAATACAGGGAAGATAAGACCTGCAAAATACCTGATCTACTGCAAAAAAGAAAACTCAAACCAGGGCTTTATCTATATCGGTAAAGTCGACAACAATATTTTTAAATTTGAAATATTAAATCTTTCTTCTGAAGAAGACATGAAAAGTTATATATATGGAATCCGAACACTTGACTGGCAGGGCCGCGAAAGTGAGATGAGAATAGTTAAATCCAGCTCCTCATCTACCCTAAATTAGTCACAAGTCGAGGTTGCCGCAGATATGAAAAATCAGAAAGAACAGGAAAAACAGAAACTTCAGAAAAAACAGAAAATGGTAAAAGATTTGTATCTTATGAAATTCTGATGTGGCTGAAGCGACATTGAAGATTTAGCCTTCTGATCTGAAATATGATCCTGGATTATTCATGTGTTGTATGAATAATCCAGATACATTGACAGCATACTTCCAAATATAGTAATAAAGAAGAAACAATGCCTCCTAAAAAACTATCTGTCATATTTCTAGTGCTTGTCTTCACCGGAATCTTCTCGCTAAGACTGATTCATCTAGGAGCTGACCCCCCCCACAACCTCAGCAACAGTATGGGATATATGTCAGACCCGGGAGGATACGTTCATAATGCCCGGAATAAAACCGTCTTTGACAAGTGGGAAATGGACCTATGGAACCCGATGTATATAAGCCCTCTGCCCCATTATATCACCTATATTATTTTTTATGTACTAGGGCCTGGAATCGCTCAAATGAATATAGTCCCTGCCCTTTTCAGCTGCCTTATTCTGATATTTTCATTCTTATTATTTAAAAGAAATAATAATACTATATTTGCATTCATCGGGATTATTCTACTTGGAGTCAATTATCAGTTTACAATGTTCAGCAGGATTGCAGTAAGAGTGATGCCAATGCTGCTTTTCGTTGTATTAGTATTATTTTTCCTTGATACAAAACAAAAAAAAAATCGGATGATATTTCTGGCCGGATCAATAGCATTTATTTCTTTCACTGTAAAGGGAACTTTTCTTCAAATTTTGCCATCTATTATAATCGGTCTGGCTTTATATATCTTTTTCCAAAAACAAAAAAAAATAATTAAAGTAATCCAACCTTTAGCTGTCTTTCTTCTTGGGCTAACTCTCCTATTTTCGCTCTGGATCTTAAGTCTCTATCTTCCTAATAAGGAAATGGTAGCTGCTTACGGGGGAGAGAATATCAAGTGGCTAACACCAAGGGGATTATCAGATGTTCTTGTTAACTTTTGGAAAAGGCCTCTTTTCTTCTTTAATGAAATGCCGGTTATTTCTCTATTATCCACTTTATATCTCCTAATAGTTTTTTATAGGATAAGTTCTTCACCCAGGAAGGTACCTCTTTTAGACTGGATTTTTAGCCTGTGGATAATCACAAATACATTGTACTATTCTATAATTTTTTACCATCCAGCCAGACATTTTGTTCCGTTAGTTATCCCTCTAATATTTTTAGCCACAGGCTTTCTAAAACAGCTCGGCAATTTAAAAGCTATAAAAAAACCTAAAAAAATCCCTTTGCTTTTTTATCCATTCATTTTTTTCTGGTTAATTTTCCCTTTGAGCTGTATTCAAATTATTAACTCAAGACCTTTAACAATTTCTGAAATGAAGACAAAATTAATCATTGTCTTTATCATATCTTTTATACTGACTGCAGTAACTTTTTTGCTTATCCGCTTATGGCCCAGCAACTTGAGAATCTCTCTCTCCAAATCAATCCGTATCAGTATGATCACAACTCTGGTTGCGGCATCTATTTTTGTAAACATGAAACCTTTTTTACACTGGGCTCTTAATCCCAGTTTCCATATCAGGAATATTTCCCGGGATTTCGGCAAAGCCTATGACAATATGGTTATTGCCGGGCTTCTTTCCCCGATCATATCATTAGAAAACGGTTATGAAGCTCATCCCTATCGCACAAACTATATTAATCCATATCCTGATTTCCTGCAAAAATTCAATATAAGCCACATCTTCCTCACAATCCATGCCGGCGGGATTGAGAAGAAGCAATATCAGAGTGAGTTTCCTATGAGCATGCAAAAAGCTAAGCTTGTAGCCAGATACCAACTCTGGAAAACCTATGCTGAACTTTATGATATCCAGCCGAAACTGCCAAAACAGAGCAGCCCTGATACGTATGAAGGAGAAATATTTTTCGGAAAAGGCGGCATTCCCCGTTTCGATATTAATGCGGCAGGAAAATTCGCCTTTCTGTTTGAAAAAAACCGAGAAGAGGGCCTTGCCCAATTAACCGGGAAAGAATATGCCCGAGGTAAGTATCAAGCGGTTTTCCGCTTAAAGGCAACCAAAACCTCAGGAGTGAAGGAAGATCGGTTGGCCAGGATATATATTCTTTCTAAAAAAAAAGAAAAGCTGATCGCATATAAAGACTTGTATTTGAGAGATATTTCCCCAGCTGGAAAGTATTGTGATATTAAACTCCCCTTTAAATTGAATAAAAAAAGAGAAATCACATTAAAAATTTATTCGCCGGGAAAAGTCAATCTATGGGTGGATAAGGTTAATATTCAGACCCTAAGCCTAATCCTGAATAGCCGATAATCTTTTCTTTATTTGTGAATTCTTTTCTGCAATGAATTTTCCGGGGGCAGATATAAACTTGTGGCTTCAGTTAATATAATCGCTTTCATTTCCCTGGTCATCAACAGCAGTTACAGCATAAACATACCCGGCAGCTTCTTGAGCATTATTAAATTTCCGGTCCTCATATAAAAATTCTTCTGCGGAAACTTCGCCTACAAAAACAAATTGGCTGTCATTCTGTGCTTTGCGATAGATCCTGTATTGGGATAGAGTAAATAATCCGGAATTTCCAGGATTTTCGTCCCAGGATATCTTATTAATATAATCTACAAACAGGAATGTTTTGTTCACAAGTCTTTCCACAGTAACATTTTGCGGCGCTAGAGGTTTATCCAAAACACGGATCTCGGTTGTGGTAGTATCAGTAACACCATCATCATCCATGGCCGTCAGTACTACCAAGAAAGTTCCTGCAGTTGAATAAGTGTGAACGGTTTCCTCTGAATCACCGGTCATCCCATCTCCGAAATCCCAATGATAAGATTCTACCTGGCCATCGACATCGGCAGAAGCACTGGCATCAAAACTAACCTCAAGAGGAGCAATCCCAATTTCGGGAGAAGCAGTAAAAGATGCTTCCGGTTTCTGGTAAACAATAATCATCTGGGAGGCAGTTCCGGATTTTCCATCATTATCGGTTACTTTAAGGGTAGCCGTAAAATCTCCCCCAGTCTCATAAGTATGATTTGCTGTTATGCCGGTACCCGAAGTGCCATCGCCAAAATCCCATTTATACCAAACGATCTCTCCATCAAAATCAGAAGAGCTCGAACCATCAAATAAAACTGTTAGCGGTATCATTCCCATAGTAGCGGAAACACTTATAGTCGCTATCGGTTTTCCAGTCGAAACTACAATATCAACCTGGTCAGTTCCTACCCGCAGATCATCGTCAATAACACTCAATTTAACCAGAAAGGTTCCTTCTTCTGTAAATGTATGCGTGACATTTTTACCCATTGCACTTGTGCCATCGCCAAAATTCCACCTGTACTCCTCGATTTTTCCATCCGCATCTGAAGATTGAGCAGCGTTAAAATTAACTGTTAAAGGAACAAGCCCTTCATAAACCGAAGCACTAATAACCGCAGAAGGCGGCTCTCCGGGAAGCTCGACTTTCGTGTAATATATATGCCGGGGGCGGTCTTCATACCCATCACTCCAAACAACATGAACATCTCCATTAGCATCCACATCAAGGACAGGATAGCCGGGAAAAATCTGTCCATCGGCAATCATTACCGGCTCTGCCCAAGTACCATCCGGCAGAGCTCTGCCGTAAAAGAGTCCTTCTCCATTGGAAGCCGTTTGCCTCCAGACAGTATGCAGGAGGCCATGCGAATATTTCATGAATAAGATCATAAAAAATGAGGCGCCTCCAGTGCTAATTGATTTCTTACTTGACCAGTTGCTTCCAGTTTTTTGGGCATACCAAACAGGACCATTCTTATTCGAATATATAAGATGGACATCCCCCATATCATCAAGATCCAAGGCCGGGCCATATTGATTTACTCCTGGAAAAAGTTGGGTGGCTTTTTTCCAGTTCCAATCATCCTTGCCTTCATCATACATTCCTTCTGTATAATATATATTCCAATTTCCGTGTTTATGATCATCATCTACCCAGGCACAATAAATATTTTTATCTCTGACTTGAAAAAAGTTATGCACAGAAGCGGATGGAGCCGTATTTGAAACCGTCTTTCTCTGAGCCTTAGGAACAGGCCAGTCCCCTCCTACTTCATTCGTAACCATGACCACATCCGTAAAGCCTATACTAGGATTATAATTATGGGTCCAGACTATATACATTATATCATCTTCTATTCTAAGCCGAGGCCAACTAGAATTTACGCCAGCACTGTCATATACTAGGGTTTTATTACTCCAGTTATCCTTGTCCACATCATAATTGGCATAATAAATATCCCGGTGGGGAGATGAATTGCCATCCATGCAGACCATATGGACTTTTCCAGTGCTATCCAGAGCCAGCTGGGCGAAGGAAGAGGAACTTGTCTTTTTTACCGCTTTCTCAGCGGTTGACCAGTTGCCTGTGCTCTGAGAATATCTTTTATATAAAAGTTCAGCATCCGCATTGAAATGATGCCCTTCATTAAAGACAACTAAAAAATCCCCATTTTCCAGGACTAAAATAAAAGGCATTTCAGCCTGTCCCTGACTTTTATGAAGCCTTACTACATCGGCTTCTAAAGACAGATAAGTCAGGCATGAAAACAACAATAAAAGCGATAGAGATTTAACAGTTTTTTTCATGTAGGATTCCTCCATTTCTAAAGTTGGTAACATTAGCATTAAAACTTTTTTTTGTCAACTTAAGGGCTCTTCTTTGTCAATGCCATATAGAAATGCCCGATTGTGTCATTGACTCGGGGTGTCTGTTATATCTAGTATTGTTTATAAAGCAGTTCATGGAGTGAAAGTTTGATGAAACTGAGAGCCAATCGACATCAGCAAATCGCTGGATGATTGGATATATAAATAAACTGGCTAGATCCTAATATTTTTTCCCTTTCTTTGATTTCGCACTATCTTTTTTCTTTGCATCATCGATATAACCCAGGCTGCGAAGCTGCTCCAAGCGCTCCTTTTCACCAGGAGGAGACAAGGCCTTCTCAAAGCGGCTGGCCAAATATTCGGCCGTATCATGAGTGGCAATAGCAGCCGGTTGGGACTCGATAAAAAAATCGTCACCAAACATATTCCTCATCGCAGTACCATCCATATCTTTCCCAATAGGGATATGCATCATAGTAAGTATTGTCGGAGTAATATCAAGCACACTCCCAGCTCTTTCAAGATCTTCCCTGTTCAAGCTTTGGATAGGTTGATTTTTATGCGATTTTAGGATATGAGGGCCGGCAGCTATTAAGATTCCAGGAGGAGCATCACTGTGACTCCCTGAGCTGAACTTGGAGGGGTTGTCAGGATCAAAGCGTCCGTTTAGATTAAATGGATAAAATCCATGATCAGAAATGATAATGATCGTCACATCTGAGTCATAATGCTTAACTAATTGACCCAATGTCATGTCTATATAGGCATAATAATCTTCAATCACTGTGCCCAAGTTAGCGATTTGCTCCTGGGTAGGTTTATGGCGGTAGATGTCGGGCTGCATATAGCGCCAAAATCGGTGACTCACCACGTCTGTGCCTCCAAAGTAGATCATCATCAAATCTGGTGGGGGGCCTTCCTGGGCTAGTCTGAGCGAGATTCGGTGATAGATTGTGTCGGCGCGAAAGGACCACAGGCAATTGTTCCACAGACGTCTATCGAGCAGGGAGAGGGGGTACTCGAATTCACCAAAAATCTGATTCGTAAGATTAGGCAATTCGCTTTCGACCTCTTTTGCAATAGTGAGCACTTCCTTCTGACGACCAGGAGGATACACTTGGCCTTTAACACCATTAAGCAGCGTGCCTTTCCAGACGTGCTTTCCAGTTCGTGTATTCAGTTGTTCTGTTGTGTTTGTTTGGGCGACCATGATCCCGTTGATCTCTTCAGCAGGATAAGTCATCCACCAGCCGATCGTGTAGACCTTCTTGCCATAGTCGGATAGAATGTTCCAAATCGCTTTAACTTTGCGGTTGGAATTGTTGAACAGAGTGATCTTTCCACCTGGCAAACGGCGAGAAAAACCCCGAATACCATGCTTTTTTTGAACCTTGCCTGTAGCTACACTGGTCCAAATGACTGGGGACAGAGTAGGGTGAAGCGTATCAAGCTCACCATAATATCCTCTTTCCATGAGTCTGGTTATATTAGGCAATCGCCCCCTCTTGATCATTGGAAGGAGCAGATCCCATTCTAAGCCATCCACTCCCAACAAGATGATAGGAGGCTCGGGAGAGCGCATGATCACATATAATCCTCCTATCACAATCACCGTGAATAATAACAGCAATACAGGGATAGTTAACTTCTTCTTGGTCATTATTGAAATCTGTTGAATTGGGATTCTCTTATTATGCTAATATTAATACCCCCTGTTTAGACTTTCAACTTATATATATATAAAAGCCAGCATAATGTCAATCCATCCTCTCTCACGTTATCATGTGACTGGGACAGCAAAGGGCCCTTCGCATCTGAATGCCATTCAATTCAATCGCATTTTTTTCGTTTTAAAGAAAAAAACACAGGAAATAGTTTCATACTAACCTTGAATCGATGACGGACTTCATAAACCGTTTTTACCAGCGGGAAAAATAAGTCATAAACGGATTTTCCTTTTGATACTTTAAGGCGGCATAACAATTTAATAATAAACACAAAGCGTGGATAGAGAATAGACCAGGGAAAAATCTTGTGATAATAGGCTACATCTTCTTTGGATATGGAAGGCTGGTCAAGCACGGTTACATCGCTGAAAAAAGCAGTCACCTTCCGCTCGCTGATCCATCCTTGCTCTTCGCACAATTCACCCAGCTTTGTCCCAGGAAAGGGATAAAAAGTGCTGACATAAACAACATCTGGCTCTAGTGTCCGGTTCAGCTTGATGTTCTTCTTAATAGTCTCGGTAGTTTCATAGGGGACGCCTACCATATTGAAAGTCCATAATTTTATTCCAGCCGATTTAATTATATGGGCAGCCTCAATAATTTGTTCATCAGAAAGTCCTTTATCCAAAACATTGTTCCTTATATCTTCATCCCCACTTTCTACCCCCATCATCACCATATTGCACCCTGCATCCTTAATAGCCAGCATAAAGTCTTTATCTACTAGATCTGCCCGAACCGTAATATTAAAGGGAAAACTGAATCGCGACCGATATTTCTCAAAAAAATCCAAAGTCCACTTTTTATTCACACAAATCAACTCATCATCAAAGACAAGAGACGTGATGTTATTGTACTTTTTAACAAGGGAGGCTATCTCATCCAGGATGCTCTCATGGCTCCTTACTCGGTAATAACGCCCTTTGTGCCGGTAAATGTCCTGATAAGACGCATTGACACAAAAAGCACACCGAAAAGGGCATCCCCGGCTGCTCCTAACTTCTAAGTACCCATGATAATTCAATAATTTTTGAAAATCTACAATCTCTCGATCACAAAAGGGCAGAGAATCCAAATCTTCAATCAGCGGCCGTATGGGGTTTTTAATAACCTTCCCCCCGGATTTAAACCAGAAGTTATCGATTTTCAGGTTATCCGGATGGAAGCGACCTTTATCTTTCATGGCTTCGATTAATTCTAATAAAGCATATTCTCCTTCCCCAAGACAGATGCCGAATACACCTCTGATCTTAATACATTCTTCCGGCCTAACCGTAGGATGTACTCCGCCCAGAATAACCGGGAGGCCAAACTCATCATAGATAAAATCCGCAATTTCCTCGCTGAGATCAACCTGTTGAGAAGTCACAGATATCCCTACTATATCCGGCTGGAAATCCATGATCTTTTTTCTGATTTTCTGGCGCTCTAAACGATAGGGCGTTAACAAATCCGTGGCATGACCATGTTGTTTCAGTACAGCAGAGATAATTCCAATACCATAATGATAGGTAAACTTCTGCAGGATCAGAAGCGATGGATGAGGCACAAGATGAAAAAAAAGAACTCTCATCTAGATTTCCCTCTTTTTATACTGCTTTTTAAAACCGCCCAGCCGTTTAAAATCAGGACTTTCCACTGATAAAAAGATTTGGAAGATACCGCTATCTTAAATAGATAAGAAGGCCGGAAATAGAATTCTCTGACAGCCCGGTTTCTCCATTCCCAAGCCTGCTGACGGGAAAATTCAGGAGTTTCCAGCGTCGGGTAGGTCTCAGAGGCATCAAATTCCATGACTTCTTCCTTGAGCCAGCCATGTTTTAAAGCGGCTTCTCTCAATGATGTTCCCAGGGCTGGCACAGCTATATTAAAAGAGGCAATATCACAATCAATCTCTTTGGCAAACTCTATGGACTTTCGGACCGTCTCCTCCGTTTCTCCGGGGAGTCCAATGATAAAATGGCCCAGAGTCCTAATTTTAAACTTCCGGCAGAGAGCAAAACCCCTCCTTATCTGGTTCTTATTCACCCCTTTGGAATACCTCTTCAACAGCTCGTCATCACCGCTTTCCACCCCAAGCAACATAGTATGACATCCTGCCCTCTTCATCCATCCCAGCAGCTCCTCGTCCAGGGAATTGGCCCGGGAGGAACACGCCCAACTGATATCAAGATTTTCCTTGACTATTTGCCGGCAGAGCTTCAACGTATTCTGACGTTTGGCTTCAAAAGTAAAATCCGTAAAAAAGACCTCCTTTATACCTAACGAAGCAACATACCGGAGTTCCTCCATTACGTTTTCCACCGCCCGATATTTAAAGTTAAGAACCGAAGCAGGACAAAAGCTACAGGTGAAGGGGCAACCAAAATTAGTCATAACTGTGGTAAAGGGAAATCGTCTGCCATGCGCCAGCAGATACTTTTTTAAGGGAAACTTCTCATGCTGGGGCACCGGGAAAGAAAATTCTCCAGGCTTTATCTCTCTTTTCCGGAATTCGATTCCCCCGCCATTCCGAAAAGCCATGGAGCTGATACCCTCAAATTCTCCCCGAAGATACGAAAGAATATCTTCGCTGGTATAATCAAACAAAACAGCGTCAAGGCAAGCATACTCATTTAAAAATTTCTTGGCATCATAAAGAAGAACATCTCCATTACCTATAATCAAGGGAAGGCGCTTATGCTTGTTGAGCCTGGCAATAAAGGCAAAGTCCTGCTTCCAAGAAGCAATCCCTGTCAGAAAAATAACCGCTTTATAATCACATTGCTGGATTTTTTCCCAACTTTCTTCAGGCGTCAATCTATCTGCGATGGCATCCAGAATATCCAGAACATATTCCTGACCTAATATTCCACTGAGCACCAGCATATCAATGGAAGGCCAATAATAATGGGCTTTGGAAACTCCACTGCAATACATATCCCGCTGGAAAAGTTTATCACCGGGAGGATTGAGAAGCAGTATCTTATCCATTGCCATTATCCTTCATTTTGTAAAAAAATCTATATCTGATCAAGGCTTTAACGCAAAAATAAAAATCACTCCAGCGTACTTTTTTGCCGGTGTCTTTCCTTCTGGGAATATATTCAACCGGCATTTCTAAGATCTTATACCCCTTTTTTAGGAGCTTGGCTGTGATCTCAACAGTTGAGCCCCATCTATCGCTTTGGATGTCAAGGTCGCGTAGTATTTTTGTTTTTGTCACTTGAAACATAGTTAAAACATCTGTCAGGTTAGTTTTGAAAAGCCGATCGGTCAGCTCGATCAGGATCACATTGGCAAGATAGGCCCCGATCCCCATACCCTGGATAAAACCTTTTCCCAAAAAGCGTGAACCAAATACGACCTCTGTTTCCTCATCTATCAAGGGTTCCAACAGCTTGGAGTAGTTGCTGGGATCAAGCTCTAAGTCAGCATCCTGAAATATAGTAATAACTCCCTGAGCATGGTTTAAAGCGGTTTTGATTCCTGCACCCCTACCGAGATTAGAATCATGAGTTATTATTCTAATGTCAGGATCATTCTCTAACGTCTTTAAGAGTTTGGGGGTATCATCATCAGACCCATCATCCACAATAAGGATCTCCTTATCAATATCAACGGCTCTGACCTTTTTTACGACCTTCAAGATCGTGTCTTGTTCATTAAAAACTGGGATGATAACCGTAAGTTCTTTCATTTTATGTAAAAAATAATCGTACAGCTGTTTTGGCTTTCCGGGCAAACTCAATAAACGATTTAACCTGTCGTAATTGACTCCAGACATATTTGGGGCGGTAATAATAACTTAAATGCGCCTTCCGCTGCCACTTTTCCAATTCGCGCGGAGAAAAATTCTCGGTCCACCATTGGGGAGAAAAATCTCCATGCGGATAAGCAGAGAATTCTCTCCAAAAATCCCCCTTTAAAATGCCTTTTTCCCGGCCGCTCTCATAGAGTTCGGTGGCTGGGAAAGGGGTTGTGATCAAGAACTGGGGAAAATCCGGGTTAAGTTCCTTTGCCAAGGCTATGCTGGATTTAATCTCCTTTTCTGTTTCTCCTGGGGAACCCAGCATAAAATAGGCAAATGTGACTATTCCAGCTTTTTTCGCCATCTTAAAGGCGTTCCTAATCTGCTCGAGAGTAATGTCTTTTTTTAGGTTTTTTAGCACTCCGGCATCTCCGCTCTCAACTCCGAACCGAATCCGGTTACATCCGGCTTGAGCAACTCTATCCAGAAGCTCTTGATCGACCGTATCCACACGCGATCTTAGATCCATTGTGATTTTTAGCTTTTTATCTATAATCAAATCCGCAATCGCTAACACTCTTTTTCTGTTGAGGGTGAAGGTATCGTCAATAATGTCAAAATCTGTAATGCCTTTGCTAATACATTCTTCAATCTCTCTGACAACATTTTCCGGCGACCGCATCCGGCAGATTTGACCATCTTTCTTGGTGCAAAATGTACAATTGAAAGGGCACCCTCTGGATGTTAACAGACTGGTCATAAATTCTTTTCCCTTGCCCAAAAGATTATAGTACTTCCTTCCCGGCACAAGATCTCTATCAGGAAAAGGAAGGTTATCGAGATCCCGGATGAATTCTCTCCTTGAATTAATAACAACAGTTCCGTTTTGTTTAAAACCAACACCTTTAATCCCCGAGAGTCCTCTGCCATTCGCAATCGCATCTAGTAATTCGCTGAAGGCATATTCGCCTTCGCCAACAACAATTGAATCGACCTCCGGCTGGCTGACCATCTCTTTAGGATAAATAGTAGGGTGCGTCCCCCCGAATACTACATGGCTTTGCGGATTTACCT
Organism: uncultured bacterium; assembly: GCA_965603705.1. GTDB lineage: Bacteria > Acidobacteriota > Aminicenantia > Aminicenantales > Aminicenantaceae > JAUVXM01. Next base: position 29,374 of record CBFDDY010000002.1, read on the forward strand.
TTTTGACAATACGTGCTACTTTTAAGGCATCGAGCAAGAGAAAAGTCATACAGGAGATACCCACGATATCAGGGCGTTTCTTTGCTATTGTCTTTTCGATCTGGGAATAACCCATCCTCTCTACTTGAGTATCGATCACTTCTATATGAAACCGATCTCCGTGTATCTTTTTGGCAGAAGCGGCAATGTATAGCAATCCCATGGGGGGATAAAATCCCATCTCTTCCGTTAAAGAATCAGGGGCAAAGGTTCTAACAAGATTTTCAGTAGGAGGATTAATCAAGAGAATGTTCATAGTTTCCTTGGTTCAGTAAAAAAACCTAATATTTATTTTTTGTTTCTTTTTTTCTCAGGGGACATAGTAAGAAATAGCCTTATTTTTGTCAAGGTGAAGAATCAAAAATGAGAATTGTCCTAATAAATATCTTCATTAAACAGAGTCATGATTAAACCAAGAAAGATGCCAATCTGTTAACTGGGTAGGGGAAAGATCTTTCTTAGAAGAATGCACAATAAGGGTAAATTTTTCCGGCGTTTTGATGTAGAAAAATTTTTTCAAAACAGGCAATAGAGGATCATGGGGATTAAGCAGACAGGCACTTATTTCCACTCTTTCCTTAACCGCCTCCTGATGAACCGCCCGCAAAAGCGCCTTTCCTATATCTTTGCGCTCTGGAGGAAATAAAATATCCACAATGGCCAAGACCTTAAATCCTTTCATAGGCATACAACGCATCACTACATAGCCACACACCAAAGATCCTTCAGATGCAGCCAGGATAGTATATTCTCGCCCTGGCACACGTTTAAAACGCCAATTCATGATATCAGGAGTGCGAAGAGTTGAGATAGGAAAATAGACTTGGGCCTTATTCAGGAGAGAGACAAAGCTATGATCAAACCGACTGTACTCTCGCATCTTTACATCATGTTTTAAAGCACGCCAAGAAAAACTCAAAAACCATCTCGCAAGAGATAAAAACGGCCGGCATAGACTAAAAAGGAACCTGCCTTTAAGAAAGCGGCGGGAAAAGACGGCTAAATCATATGGCCGGGCATAAACAGGAAAATTGCCCACTTGCTTAAACCCGAAGGCAAGATGAGCCCTCAATACCTGGGGAATATTGATCAAAGCGTACACAAAATCAATATTAGATTCCTTGTACTTACTAAGCAGAGCTATCTCCAGTTTCGGGAATAACATCTCTTTGCGAAAATCCTCATCTACCATGAGGTCGCAAATAAATCCCCCCCTATAAATCTTCCCATGGATTAAGAATTTTAGGGGAGCAAGGGCACCATGGCCTACAATTTCCCCACAGGAATCAGCCCCAACCATGACCATTCCCTCGGAGGCAGGATACTCCCGAAACAGCCACTTCCAGAACAAAGTATATGCTTTAGTATCCCCAAATTCACCCGGCCAGATCTGAGCATGGAGCCTTGCTATGCCATCTACATCTTCATCATGGCCTCTATGGATGCTGAATTCAGGCATTGCAGTTACTCTTTTCTATATTTTTTTCAAGAATCTGGACATAATCCAAGAATCTCATAGGGACATATCTTTTCAGAAGGAACTCAAGCTTGGGAAAAGTAGACTTTCTGTTATAATAAACCAACTTGTTTAATAAAGGGTTTTTCTCTACCTTGAATTTCTTTTCCCTTGTATCGATGTCATATGGATGGATATAGCCAACTAGAGGGCTCCCTCTTTTAAGATGCTTCCGGCAGAATTGGTGGAGCGCAATTTTTGGGAAAAACCTCATGTATATCCCACCGGCAAAAGGTATTTTGAAACCAATGATCGATGTGATGGAAATTGGCAATTCCCACAGTCCGTTATCCATTCTCAAAGGGTATGCAGGGAAACCATTCCATCCATATAAAGGATTTCTTGCCGGCAAAACCGAGCTGGAATATCTAAACCCAAGCTCACTCAAGACTTCCCAGGCCCATTGAGTAGATTCAATTAAAGAAAAATCCGGAGCTCGAAAGCCGTAAACAGAGTCAACCCCGAGCCTGTCTAAAGCGTCCATATTCCTTAAAAGATTTTCCCTAAATGTCTCTGGAGTCATTCTGTCCAATTGCAAGTGGTCATATGTATGACATCCCAGCTCATGCCCCGCCTTATGGACCTGTTTGATCAAACTTCCTATTTCCCTTGCTGTATCCCCTACTGCAAAAAAGGTTCCTTTAATACAATTGTCATCGAAAAACCGGAGGATATGCTCAATCATTTCAGGAACCCGAAAGGGAAAATTCAGGCCGGATTTAGCCTGGTAGCGGATGTCCTCAAGATCAACACTAAGAAGATATTTGGGGCGGATATCTCCCTCCTTGAAATTATAACGACCAGCAAAGGCAATAGTTTTAGTCATTGCAACTAAGGCTTCGGACTTTTTTAAATCTATCACTATGGAGTTTTTCAGCGATTATCGAGATTTTTCTGGGAATTTTATAATTTTCCAGTATCTGGCTGCAATTTTGTTGTAGACGCAAAAAAAATTTTTTTTGGTCTTCACATTCAAATAACCTTACTTTGGCGCAGACGATATTACCAGTAATAAAATTTTTCTCTCCATAGACCGTTACTTCGGCCACATTCTCCATTTCTAGGATCACACTTTCTACTTCAGAAGGATACACTTTTTCTCCCCCCACATTGATAATTTCTGACTGTCTGCCTAGAATTTTGATAAAGTCTCCGTCTGTCAATACATAATCTCCTGTATTAAACCAGCCATCTTCGGTGAAAGGGCTCTCGGCATTGAGATAACCGAGCATAGCAGATTTGGCTTTAATCTGAAGGATTCCCTTAACAATCCGTGTTTGGAAGCCCTCACCCCCCACTTTTACCCAAAGCGAATCCGAACTTTTTGATTTCGAGCGGAGAATGCCAAGCTCGGAAAGCCCATAGGTCTGCAATAATCGGATTTTTGGGAAGAGCTTATGAAACTTTTTTAAAGTACTTTCAGCCATCGGTTCTGTGCCATAGGTCACTGTTTTAAGTGAATCTAGCGTGTATCTTGTATAGGCCTCACTTAAAAGGATCAGGTTAATGAAAGTGGGTGAAGTCGGGAGTAGTTCTACCCGGTATTTTTCTACAGCACTAAGGACTCTATCTGGATTGCGGTCCTGGACCGTGACGATACATCCGGTATTGGACAGAGTGTAGAGCATGGTATTTACCCCGCCGATATGGTCGTATAGCAGGAAAGTGATGGTCCTTAAAGAACTTCTCGGCACTTTGAATTTTTCTAATAAATTTTTCATATCATGTACGGCAGCTTTACTCTTTCCTGTCGATCCGGAAGAAAAAAGCACAAGCCCGGGATGATTCAATTGTCTGAGTTTTCTAAAAAACTTATGATCAGCTTTACGGGAAAGCGACATTATCTCAACCTTATCACTATCACCTAAAAAAAAAGCGACTTCTCCCTGGGCAATTTCCATAAATGTATGCTTTTTGGCAGCAACAGTACTCGTAAGCGGGACTAAGATACAGCTATGCTCAAGTAAACATAAAAAAAGAGCAACAGCATTTGGAGAAAAATCCCCCTCCAGAATCACAACTGTGCCCTTAGGGATACTCCGTTTTTTGAGCTTTTCTTTCCAGTTTTGTATCCGCTCCAAAAGCCAGCCATAGCTATATGCCTTATCGTTCCAGATAATGGCGTCTTTGCTTTTATTGTGTTCAAACTTTTGCAGCATAAAATCTATGAACACTAAATTCCCCCAAGATAAATAACCTGCCCTGTCACAAAATCACTTTCGGGGCGGAGGAAAAAATCAGTTACATTGGAGATGTCTCTCAGCTCACCATAACGATTGATGGCTTGGCGCTGAATCAATGCCGCTAGTTTTTTCTCAGACAGTGACTTAATCAAATCCGTCTTTATAGGAGTCGGGCCAATAGCATTAACCGTAATGTTATCAGCACCCAATTCTCTAGCCAATACACGGGTTAAAGTCTCAATCGCAGACTTGGAAGAAGCATACACTGCCTCTCCTGCCAACGATAAAGGAACCGCCACCGTCGTGAAGTTGACGATCCGCCCAAACTTGTTTTTTCTCATCAGCTTTGCAGCTTCTCTGCAGAATAAAAAAGTTCCGAAATAATTTGTTTCAAAAATCTTCCTTACGGTTGCAAGAGGAGTAAGTAGGGCATGGTTCATTGAGGCAATACCGGCATTATTGATTAAAACATCTAAATGATGATAGGTTTTATAGAGTTCTGCAAACAGCTCTTTAACGCATTTTTCATCAGATACATCCAGACAGAAATGATGGTAGTTGGGAAACTGGGACTTCACCGGCCTCCGGCTGCAACCAATGACCTGATCTCCTTTTTCCGTATAGTATTTAGATAGATAATTTCCGATTCCCTTTCTCGTTCCTGTAATCAGGATCACTCGGTTTTTATCCATCTTTTTTCTCTTCCAGAAGCTGACGTATGTATTCTGCTAAAAAACCAACTGTCCGAAAAGGACTCTTCTTTTGCGACATTGCCTTTTCATCGGCCAGAGTCACGACCTTGTCCAACTTCTCCATTATTTTTTGTTCAACAGCCAAGATCAAGTCAACAAGCCCCAGAGAATCCAGCTGCCCGGAATAGCCGAACAAAACCGTATCCTCCGATTTCTTCAGCTGAACTTCTTGGGAGCGTTGAAGATTTAAATCCTCAATGGCTTCGAAGATTATTTGCTCTATTCTATTTCCGTCATCCATTCGATTATCTCTTTATATACTCCTGCTAACGTTAATAAATCATGCTAAACAAAATCAGCTATAGTGTCAAGGCATTGTCAAGCTGGATTCCCTCAAATATTTTCTCGCTTTAAAAACTCTTAACGCTCTGGTAAAATATATATTTTGAGCTAATAACAATCCATGCAAAAAATCATTAAAGCATTTTGCAAGTCATCCTTCCTAATTATTTTCTTAGTGATTCTCTTAATGGCTATATCCTGTAAAAAAGACCGTATGCCTTTTCGTTTTATTGACAACCTAAGCCGAAATAATGTTATTCACTCCCCTTTAATCAATCTTATTGAACAATTAAAACAGGTTGAACAGAAACTCAAAATAGAAGAATTTTTCTTATTAGAGCTTAATCAGGAAAAAAATACATATTGGGCAATCCCTGCCTCGTTTCCTCTCTTGGGAGAGGATGAGTCAAAACCACCTGAGGGAATGAAAGTCATAAACAACAATCAAGAACTTAAATTTATTGGAAGCACTCAAAAAGCACCAACAGGGTGGAGCTGGACTAGAATGAAGCAGGTTATTCAACCAGAGATCTATTCAGATTATAAAGAATTTGCTTACAAGGATTGGATAATTCTTCCTAAGGATAAATATTTCAAGAGTCATGACCTCTATTTACCTCAAGGGGAAGTAAATTTTAAAATTTTTGCAGGAAGCGGGAAAGGAACTCTCTATTCTCCGGAAGTAAAAATCTTCCTAGATAATAATCTCTTAAAAAGCTTCATCATCAATCCAAGGAAAATCTATGATTTTAGTCATAATGTTAAATCTGGGAAACATCAAATAAAAATCGGGTTTCAAACAACAAAATCATTGGTTTCTCATAATGAAAAAGAAAACCTAATTCTGGAAAAGATCCAGATCAGCAGTGCTGACGATTTGATATTAATTAAACGTCCCCCCGGAAATAATAAGAAAAAACCTTCCGGAAATTATCAGGCTATATACTCCATCCTCAAAGAAAATCAAAAATTCCACCGTCTATACCAAATACAAAACGGATTTCACTTATTAGATTTAGGGTCAGGGGAAAATCCATATTTTATCAAGAAAAAAGTAAGAGTCGGTAATCAGACGCTAAATACAATTTTTGCTCCACCTGACAGCTGTTTTCAATTTAAACTAAGAATTCCAGAGTCTGCAACCCTGGATTTTAAATACGGTTTATTAAAAGAGGCCTGGACCAAAAAAGGGGACGGAGTAAAATTTGAAATCATTCTTCATGAAAATGGTCAGCAAACTTTGCTATTTTCAAAAAACCTGAATCCTTTCGGAAGATCAGAAGAGCGAAAAATTTTTACAGAAAAGATTGATTTATCAGCCTACAAAAATAAAAAAGTAAAAATCAGTTTTATAACCAATAAAAACAAAACCATAGTCAATGATTTGTCCTGCTGGTTCAATCCTGTGATTTTCCAAAACACATTGACAGACACATCGAATGATAAATTAAATAGAAAAAACAACATTATTATGATTTCTCTAGATACTCTAAGAGCAGATCATTTAGGGTGTTATGGTTATCATAGGAACACTAGCCCAAATATAGATGAATTAGCTGCTGACAGCGTTTTATTTGAACGTTGTTATAGCCATTCACCTCTGACATTGCCTTCGCACATGTCTATGTTGACCTCGCTATATCCTATTTCTCATAAGCTCTATGATAATTCTTCAGAAGCTGGTTTGGAACTTGATCCAAACATAAATACACTGGCCGATTATGTCAGAGAAAAAAACTATCTAACAGGTGCAATTACCGGTGGAGGCTGGATAAGTGCTAAATTTGGATTTCCCAAGGGATTTGATTCTTACCTGGAAAACACAAGAAAAGTGAATGACTATCCAGAAAATCTCTTCAAACAAGCAAAAAATTGGATCAATACCTATAAAAATCAAAACTTCTTTCTATTTTTACATACCTATGAAATCCATGGCCCCTATTCCCCTCCTTCACCTTATAATAAAATGTTTACACCAGAAGATGCTAAATGGGAATCAGTCGATCCCTATGAAATATTGCAGGAAAAGGAAGGCCAAATTCCCGTTCTAACGAACAAGGAAAGAGATAACCTTATTTCTCTTTATGATGGTGAAATCCGGTACACAGATGAATGTTTAATAAAGCCTCTCATAAAAATGCTAAAAGAAACAAACATCTACAATAGAACTATGATAATTTTAACATCTGATCATGGAGAGGAGTTTTATGAACACCAAGGATGGCTTCATTTTGATACACTTTATGAGGAGGTTCTGCATATTCCTCTCATTATCAAACTCCCTAAATCACAAAACAGAAAAAAAAGAATCAGGAATGTCACCAGAGAAATCGACATTGGCCCCACTATCCTGGATATCCTAAACATCAATTTTTCCGGCAGCCATTTTGACGGGAACAGCTTAGCAAAGATGATAGGAAATAAAGAAAAGGAATCCAGACTGTCGATCGGATACAAATTTATTCCTCGATACAATAACCAGCACAATTATGTTTTTCTCCTCCAAAGAATATCCGCCCATACTGAAGGCTATAAACTCATCTTGAATGAGAAAGAATCAAGACAAGAAAGCCCTCCTTTTGATATTGAATTATATGACCTTGAGAATGACCCCAAAGAACAAAATAATTTGGCTGCAAAAGAAACAAAGCTAAAGCAAAGATTAGTAGAAATAATTAGGCCCTATTATTTAGAAGCTAAGAAGACCAAAAACGAGCTCTATCAAAAAGGAAAGCTCCATAAAGAACTGGAAGAAAGACTAAAAGCATTGGGCTATATCAAATAAGATTCCCTTAAGATTCCTAGCAAAGCCCAAGTTGACAAAATCCTGAATTTCGATTATAAAAAGACTTCATTTCTGTTAAACGTACAAACAGAAACTAGCATGGCCCTTCTGAGGAGGACAAATTGAACAAGAAAAATATTTGTATGTACCTAATAATTGCTTTTATGACTTTACCTGCCATAATCTCAGCTCAATCCCCAACTGATTCTGAACTCTCTGAGATTATCATAAATAAAACAGAAAACCAGTTAGAAGTAAAATTAGTGATCAACCCCATCTCAAACTATGAAAGCTTCACTCTTTTCAATCCCAACCGTTTAGTTATCGATTTATTGCAGGTTAATAGTTATTCCTGTGAGCCTGAAATCGAAATCAATGATTCCGGTGTTCAACGGATTAGAACTGCAAAAAACCAACCTGATGTAACCAGAGTTGTTTTTGACCTGGAAGAAAATATTCCTTCCTATTCTATAGAAGAAAAAGAGGACGGGATCTTTATTTATTTCAAAATTGAACCGTTCATAGAAAAAAAGGAAGAAAAACCTGAGCCCGTGGTAGACAAAAAAGAGAAAAAGGAAAAACAAGAAGCTGAAAAACCTGCTGGCAAAGTTGAAGAAACTCCTATCCGGCCCGAAATTAAAAAAGTCATGGAAAGGGAACGGTTAGCCAGCAATAAAAAGCTCGGAATTTCTATCAACAGCGGCCTCTACTTCCCTCACGATGCAGACTTTCAGGATCTATATGGGTCAAATATGTTCTCCCCGGGAGGAGGATTAAGCCTCCTCTTCCCATTAAGCCCCAAAGAAGATCTAGGAATAGCTTTGGATTTTAATTATGTGGCCGCTAAAGGCAGCACTTCCTATACCGATGAAGAAATCAAGTTTTCAATGATGCCACTCTCATTAACTCTATTTTACTCGCCCCATTTCGGGAAATTCTCTCCTTTCGCAGGAATCGGAGGGGATTATTATAGCTATAAAGAAGAATACCCGGAGACCTTTGCAATCACAGAAACAACCAGCTCATTACTCGGCTATAACCTTCTTTTGGGAACACATTTGCAAATAATCAAATCCATCGCTGTAAAAATCTATTTTAAGCTCCATATGGCTAAGAAAACAGAAAACGAAATCAAAACAAATCTAAGCGGTAACGAATACGGAATCAGTTTGATCTATTTTTTCAGTTTCTAACCTCCTCCACCACAAGACTGTGATATGAGGAAGAGCCGCAAACACGCTCTAGGACAGCATTTTTTACACAATCAGCGCGTAATAGAAAAGATAGGACGCGGCATCAATCCCGGAAAAGATGACTTTATCATAGAGATCGGCGCGGGACGAGGCGCTCTGACTTCCCTTTTAGTAAAAAACGCAGGCAAAGTAATAGCCATCGAGAAAGACGAATCCTTAATCGTTTCTCTGCAGAAACTAAAATCCCCAAATTTGACCATCCTAAATGAGGATTTCCTTTACAGCGACCTAAGCCGGTTTGTTAAAGGCCAAAAATTCAAGCTGGTAGGGAATCTGCCTTATTCCCTTTCTTCCAGGATTCTATTCAAAGCACTTGCTGAAAAAAACAACCTGTCGGAATGCCACTTTCTCCTGCAAAAAGAAGTAGCTGAACGAGTATGTGCTCCTCCCGGTTCAAAAAAATATGCTCCAATTTCTATTCTTTTTTATAACTTTTTTCTTAATACAATAAATTTCACAATCGCTCCCGGCTCTTTTCAACCCCCTCCAAAGGTATATTCCTCTTTTATTTCTCTAATTAAAAGAGAAAGTCCTATTTTCATCCTTAAAGACGAAAGCCATTTCAAGTCTTTCTTAACAACTGCCTTCGGGCAAAGGCGAAAAAAGCTTTCAAATAACCTGAAAGCTTTGAATTTTCCCCAGATCCAAATCGAACAGGCATTAAACATTACTGAGATAAACGGCAACCTCAGGCCGGAACAGGTCACACTGGAACAATTCGTCAATCTTTTCAACCAACTTCAATAACTGGATTTCCTCTCCAATTTATTACTAACCTGAACTATCAGCTAAGGGCTAAAATATGTTATAATTTTTTTTAATGGAAAAAAGAAAACCCAAGCAAACAAAAAATCGCGCCTGGTCATCAGAAATCAAAGGTGTAATCTATATTCTGATCGCCATACTTCTCTTATTAAGCTTAATTAGCTATAGCTCCACAGATCCATCATGGGCTTCGGTATCCACTTCCAAAAATAAGGTCCATAATTATTTAGGAAAAGCGGGCGCCTCATTATCAGAAGCACTTCTTCAGCTTTTTGGCTTTGCATCATTTATTCTGCCCCTAGCATTTCTCTACTTCGGAATTAGAGCCTTCTTACCGGATAAGGAAAGATCCACCTTTAAACAGCTTGCCGGGACAGCCCTTCTTCTTATTATTCTGAGCTCGCTTTTCTGCATATTTTTTCCTGAAGCACCCAGGGCAGATATACAAGCCGGAGGATTAACAGGAAGCCTTACAGCCTCCTTTCTATTACCCTACTTTAATCACACCGGGAGCTTGCTTGTCCTTTTTAGTGCTCTCATCCTCTTCATAATCTTTTCAACTCATCTTTCTATTCGCAGTGTGTTTTATTTTATTATTAGGCTTTTTAATTTCCTTTTTAAAGAGGTAAGAATCCGGATCACCCACTACCGCATTAAAAAGCACAAGGAGAAGATGAGAAAAAAAGTAACCGAAAAATACTCAGATACAAAACAAAAAGCTGACAAGCCTATCTCCCGAAGAAATATTAAAATAGGAAAAAAATCCGTTCAAGCTAAAATTTCTCATTCCATCTCTGGAGAAAACGTTCTGTTCCCAGAAATGGAACAAGGTGGTTACAGGTTCCCACCCTTATCTTTATTAGACCCGGGCAAAGAAACAGAAAAAATCGATAAAAACGAACTGTATGAAAAAAAACAAATAATAGAAGACAAATTTCTTCAATTTCAGGTCAAAGGAGAAGTCAAAGAATACCATCCCGGCCCAATCGTAACCACATATGAATATTACCCCCATCCACATATAAAGGTCAGCCAGGTAGTCAACCTTTCCGAAGACCTGTCTCTTGCCTTAGGAGCACAAGCCGTCAGGATCCAAAGAATCCCGGGAAAGTCATCACTAGGAATCGAAATTCCCAATAACAAAAGAGAGATCATCAAGATCAGAGACATAATCCAGACTGATAAATTTTTAAAATCTCCTTCCAAACTGACCATAGCTCTCGGAAAATCCATCCATGGAGAGCCATATATTACAGACCTTTCCATCATGCCTCACCTCCTGATCGCAGGAGCTACAGGTACTGGAAAAAGCGTTGCTCTTAATACAATTATCGCCAGCATCCTCTACAAGGCAACCCCTGATGAGGTGAAAATAATCCTAATTGACCCGAAAAGAATAGAATTTTCCTTATACGAAGGAATGCCTCATCTTTTATGTCCGGTTGTAAAGAATCCAAAAAAGGCTGAAGGTATCCTGCTTGATGCTATAAATAAAATGGAAGAACGATATCAAACATTGGGTTATTTAAAAGTCAGGAATATCGATCAATATAACCAGAAAGTAAATAAAATATTAAATAATAACAGCAAATCTCTTTCTGAAGAAGAAAAAGAAAAGCTCAAGCCTCTTCCCTACATAGTTATCATAATTGATGAGCTTTCGGAACTGATGATGGCAGCAGCAAAGGAGGTTGAATACTGCATAGCCCGGCTGGCTCAGTTAGCGCGTGCCGTCGGTATCCATCTTGTCATGGCTACCCAGCGTCCTTCTGCTGATGTTATTACCGGTTATATCAAAAATAATTTTTCCAGCAGAATTGCTTTGCGGGTGCCATCAAAAACCGACTCGCGCGTAATTATTGATGCAAACGGAGCTGATAAATTACTGGGAAATGGCGATATGCTTTTTATGCCTCCTAACTTCCCCAGGATTATCCGGCTGCATAGTTCTTTCATCTCACTCTCTGAAGTTACCCGGTTAGTTAAATTCGTAAAAGAGCAGGGCAAACCAACTTATGATAAAAACATAATCAAAGTCCTTAAAAGCCCTCCAGGCAAATCAAAAGATGAGAGCAGCGAAAAAGACGCTCTTTTCGAAAAAGCGGCAGAGCTGATCCTCCTAACCGGACAGGCCTCAGCCTCATATTTACAAAGGAAGCTTAAATTAGGATATGCTAGAGCCGCCCGTATTATTGACCAGATGGAAGCTGAAGGCATTGTAGGCCCCTCAAAAGGAAGCAAAGCGCGCGAAATACTGGTCGACCCTGACACTTACAAAAATAACTTAATGACCTGAATTAATTGTAAATTAAAACCAGAAAACAGCAAAAAATGAATGCTAGTTAAAAATAAATTTTCGCAATCCGAGTTAAAGGAAATAGTCAAAAAGTATCGTCCTATAGTGAGCTTTCGAGTCAAAAAATCACTAGGAACACACTATCCTGATTGGGAAGATGTAGTCAATGAAATAATGGTCAATACCCTTGAAAAAATAAAAGCCGGTAAATTCAGAGGGGATTCAAGTATCGGCACATTTATCTACACAATTACCAGCCGAAGAATAGTTGATTTTATTAGAGGAAAAAATAAATCCTTGCAATACGCCCCGGAACCGTCTTCCTTCCCTACTCCTGATAAAAACATAGAAAGCAAGGAAAGGCGTAAGTTTGTCACAAAACATCTGGAAAATCTTAAACCTAAATATAGAGAAATTATTTATCTTTACTATTATAAGGAACTTACGCGGCAAGAAATAGCGGAAAAACTCGGCATTGCTCCCTGCAGAGTAAGTGAACGTGCCAACTATGCCAGAAAACTTCTAAAAAAAATGATAAAAAAATGATTTTTCCCAAACTTTTACTGCTATTACGACTAAAGTAATGAACTTTAAATATGAGGCAAAGGTGATGAGAAAACATAAGCACGAAAAATTGATCGATGATTACTTATTAAACAATCTCAACAAAGAAAAAAAAGAAGAGTTCGAGCAGCATTATTTTAACTGCCCCTCTTGCTTTAAAAAATTACAAGCCAGAGAAGAGTTTATTTCAATCATAAAAAATTCACCTGATCTCTTCTTTCAGGATATGGATTTAAAGAATAGATCAAAAAAAGAGCTTTTTTTTAAACGAATCGCTATTTTCCTTACTCCCAGACAGTGGGCGGCAACCACTCTTTTCACAGCTTTGCTTCTCATAGTTATTTTTAATATTTTGCCAAATATAAAGACACCTTCTTCTCAATTTTCTCTTGACAGCAATGCAGTAAGAGGAAGATCTATTACCATTATTTCAGATACTGCCCCCAATCACTTAAAATGGAAAAACATAGGCGAAAATATGGAATATAATATATCAATTCATAACAACCAGCTTATCTGGGAAGAGACTACATCTGAAAATTCTATTTTCCTTCCTGATGAGGTATATGCTCAAATGACACCCGGAGTCAAATATTTTTGGCAGGTTAAAGCATATTCTCAGGAAGGAACCCTAATAGCTAAATCCAGCAAGATTCAACTGACGCTGATCAATAAATAAGCCAGGTTAATCATCTATTTTTTCTTCTTCCGTATACATACGACCTTTACTTTCATCCTCAAAAGCGAGGCAGCACATTAACCTGCCACAAACACCTGATATTTTTGTAGGATTAATGGCGATCTTTTGTTTTTTGGCTTTCTGAATGGTTACCGGCTTAAAATTTTTAATAAAACTAAAACAACAAAGTTCCCGGCCGCAGACTCCTAATCCCCCGATCATCTTTGCTTCATCACGAACACCGACTTGCCTCATTTCTATGCGCATTTTTAATTCTTTTGCTAAATCTTTGACCAATTGCCTGAAGTCGATACGTCCGTTTGCGGTATAATAAAATATTCCTTTCTGCTCATTAAAAAAGTACCGGACTTTAACCAGCTTCATGGGCAGTTTTCGGGACTCTATCTTCTTTATACAGAGATTAAAAGCCTCCTCTTCTTTCCTGTCAAGGCGACTGATCTTTTTTTCATCATCAGAGTCGGCCATACGTATGATCTTTACAGTATCCTTAGCCGCCTTAGGAAAATCACAAATCTGGCTGGAAACATCAATGACTTCCGCCAGGTCACCACCAAGGTCTGATTCAACAATACAACGGTCCCCGCTTTTTAACTCAAAATCCCCTTTTTTTACTCTAAAAACTTTTTTAAGCCTCTCTGAATAAACACATATTATCTTAGACATAATTCTTCCCTACCTGAACTATTCATAAAAAATTTACTATCAGAGAACTGATAATAAGCCTTACATTTATATTATACTCAAAACCTTTAAAAGAGTCGTCTATAAAATTTAAATAAGATAACAATTGTTCTAATCCGGTCCGCTCTGCTATCTCTATCATTTTTGTTTTATAGTCTTGATTAATAAGATAGCACAAATCCCCGCCTTCCTTGATGATAATTAAATCCCGACAAAAAGAAGAAATTATCTCTAAAAAAGGGCCCAGCTCCTCTTCCACTCCCTTTCTTGGCAGGTTCGAATACTTTTTTAAGAATCCCGCCATGTTTTTTTTGTCAAGAAATGATATAAATAAAAGCCATGCCTTTTTTCTTTGTGCTTGAATTTCTTCCTCATCCAAGCTTAATGCTTTATTTAGGTTTCCTCGAGCCAGAAGTGATAATATTTTTGCTTTATCTCTTTCCATACCCTTTTCAATAAGAAATTTTTTTATATCTTCTCCGGAAATAGCGGAAAAACTGATATTTTGACAGCGGGATTTTATGGTAGGCAGGATATCATGCGGATTATCGGTAAGCAGAATAATATGAGCATAAAGAGGAGGCTCTTCCAGCACTTTGAGTAATGAGTTTCCAGCCTCATGGTTCATTTTATCCGCCTCGGTTATAATAAAAACTCTCTTCTTTCCTACCATGGGACGCAGGTATGCTGCTTCTTTTAAAAGCCTCATCTGATCGATTCTTAAAATATCTTTTGGTGGAGAAATAATCATCACATCAGGAAAATTCTCTTTGTTTATGCCCTTACAATTAGGGCAAATTTCACAAGCGTCATCGGACTTTTCTAAACAATTTAGAGCTTTTGCTATAACAAATGCAGTTTCTTTTTTTCCCACCCCGTCAGGTCCGGAGAAAAGCAATGAATTGGGGAGCCTGTCCCTTGCCAGGCTTGTTCTCAGAATATTTTTCACCCGCGTATTTCCCGGAATATCTATTAATGCCACAAATCTGCTCCCCTAAAAATTATACCCGAATCCCCCCTATTTAAAAAGGGAA
>CBFDDY010000003.1:0-34292 GCA_965603705.1 uncultured bacterium
ACGGCAATTATTCCTATTAATACTAATGTGGAGACTAAATTCATCCTAACCTCCTTCTTGAATTTTAATTTACGATGTTACATCAGTCGATTGTCTTTTGTCAACAAATTATTATAATAGGAGTTCTCCAAAAAATTTTCTCAGTAAAGAGATATGGTTGCTTTTTTGGTTTTCAGCATAGATTTAAGGCTCGGGAGTCCCTTCTATATTTAAATGGGTCTATCTGACTAACGTCAAGCAGTGTTATGTGGAACAGAAAAATGGTGCTGTGGTAGGGCAATTAGTCGGTTCTGATCGACTTGTAAAAAGCAAGTATTTTTCCCTCTTTGTAGGTAAGGATATTTCCCTTTTGTTTGGTAAACAGAAATTCCTTTTTTCATATGGAGCCCCTTTTAATTGATAATTTATTTTCTATGATTTTATTTTTTATTAAAAAAGATATTTATTTTAGTATCAAATACTTTTTTTTTATGAATTTTCCAACCTAGTTTATATACATACACGCCACTTAACTTTTTAGGTCCAACGCCTGAATGATGCGCTGCTTGCTATTAATAATATGCATATAAACTGCGGCTGATGATCTTTCAGGATCATGAGCTTTGAGTGCTTTTATGATTTCTAGATGTTCAGCTGTATCCGATGAGGCCATATCTTTAGCAAATTTTGATTTTCCGGTAGCAAAGTTTCGTATCCGGATAGAATTCTGCCTAGCCATTTTAATGATATTAATAAACATCTTATTGCCAAGATTCTTGTAGAGTAATTCATGTATGGCCAGATCTGTTTTCAAATAATTAGCTAAATTATAGGGATCCTTTAATATCTTCTTAAGCTTATTTTCCATTTCACATAGCTCTTTTTCCTCACATTTTTGGCTTGCGTTTTTTGCAGCGTAAGGTTCAAGAACTGAGCGTATTTCCCAGATGTTTTTTACTTCTGTCTTGGAAATTATAGAGACCTTAGCTCCTTTTCGTGGGATGATAGTGACAAATCCTTCTTTTTCTAAAATATTCAATGCTTCTCTGATTGGAGCCCTGCTTATTTTCATCATTTCAGATAGTTCTGCTTCTAGTAAGGGTCTGTTAGGTTCAAGTTTACCCTTGATAATCAGTAGTTTTAAATTCTCATATACCCTGTCTTTAAGTGATAGTTGTTTTCCGATTCCTCCAAAAGATTCCATTTTTTCCTCCCATTTCCATTTATTATATGTTTTATCGATTGTTGTTTGTCAACAATTATTTTTAACATGTCAAGGCCACGTGAAAATGTTGTCAAGGCAACATGAAAATGTCCGGTTTGTTTTGATAACCTGATATTGAAATATTCAACTCTTTATTTTAGCATTTTATTAACTTTTACATTTTCATCTATGGGATTAAACTTTTTTTTTTCATGCCTCTATTATTCTAGTTATTATTAGGATAGCATAGGCTTATGTTTATCTATAACAGTTGCTATGAGTGAATCCCCGATAATTTAGGATAATTTGTTGACAAACTACAATCGACAAGATAAAATAAATAAGGAAAATATAATGAAAGACAAAGTTTATAAAGGTATAAAGCCACAAATTATAAAGGGTACAATTGAACCGAACATGCATTTGAGCGAAGCAGAGATATCTGATGCATTGAATATAAGACGGGCTCCCAGAAAAAACGAATTATAAATATACTAAAAAAAGATGAATTTGTTATTATTACTTTTAGAAAGAGAGAAAGTATGTTTGGAAGTTCTAATAGGCTGTGAGTGAATTATTATGGGATAAATGATAAGATAAGCCAATCATAATCTATGAGTTAAAGGAGAAAGAATCATGTCAATTTATAAAGAGGAGTTAGCTTCAAATATCTGGAGAAACGGCGAAATAATTCCATGGAAGGATGCATTGATTCATGTAAATTCTGTGGGACATGCATCTGTAGCCGGTATCTTTGAGGGAATTAAAGCCTACTGGAATGAAAGCGAAAAACAGCTCTATGTATTCCGCCTTTATGACCACATAGTTCGTTTCATCAATTCCATCAAAATGGTCCGTTACGGTTTTGAATACAACTTGGAAGATTTAAAAAAAGCCGTTTTGGAATTGCTAAGGGCAAATGAATATAGAGCAAGTGTGTACATCCGTCCTTATATCTTTCAAAAGGGTATCGTTCGGGAGCTTCTTCAAGCTCAGCCTGGTAAATCGACAGAACTGATCATCGATTCCTGGCCATTTGATTCTTACAGGGATATGAGTCAGGCCTTAAATGTTTGTGTCAGTTCCTGGACAAGGATCTCAGACAATGTGAGTCCTCCGCGATTGAAATGTTTCTCCAATTATCATAACGGCCGTTTAGCCGCTATGGAGGCGACGGTGAGCGGGTATGACTGGCCTGTGCTTCTTGATGGGAGTGGGAAGGTTACAGAGGGACCCGGGGCATGTATTGCTTTAGTCCGGAACGGAAAAGTTATTCTGCCGAGTATCACGAGCGGGATACTGGAAAGCATTACCCGAGATACGATAATGCATCTATTAAAGGATGTCTTGGACATACCTTTTGTTGAGCGTGAAGTGGACCGTACGGAATTATATATTGCAGATGAGATTTTTTTCATAGGCACGGGTTGGGAAATTATGCCAGTAGCATCCGTTGACCGTTTAGAAGTGGGTGACGGCAAGACCGGACCTATTACCAGGGCCATAGTCGATACCTACCAAAGAGTTGTCACCGCAAAGGATATCCGCTTTTCCGAGTGGCGGACACCAGTATGGAAGTAGATATCCATGCGCAGTAAAAACCATAAATCCCCTGATTTGAAGCCCATGCTGGATCCTGACTCCATTGCCGTAGTGGGTGCTTCGGAAAAGCCAGGACCGGGTCGGCAGGTGCTTGAAAATTTGGCTCAACTGGGTTATCGGGGCGAGATATACCCGGTTAATCCCCGCTATGAGGAAATTCTGGGAATGCCTTGTTATCCATCGTTGACTGAGGTTTATCATGCGGGGCATCAGGTGGAGATGGTTGCTATTCTCTTAAACCGCAGTATGGTTATTCCGGTTTTAAAAGAAGCGGCCTCTATAGGTGTACGTGCTGGATGGGCTTTTGCCAGTGGATTCGGAGAAGCTGGCTCTGAGGGAAGAGCTCTGCAGCAAGAATTGACTGATATATGCAAAAAGAATAATATCTTGTTCTGCGGGCCCAACTGTGTGGGATATCTGCATCCTAAGGCCGGAGTTGGAACCTATAGTGCCCCTGCCCCTGTTTCCATTAAAAAGGGTAAGATAGGGATGATCGCTCAAAGCGGCTATCTTGCCATAAGTGTAGCGAACAGCAACCGTGGTCTAGGTTTCAGTATGATCTGTTCTTCTGGGAATGAAGCCGTTGTAGACAGTACCGATTTCATTTCCTATATGCTGGATGATCCTGGAACAGAGGTTATTATGGCCTTTATCGAGCAATTCCGTAAGCCTGAACGTCTTCCGGAACTGGCAGACAGAGCCCGGGAGGTTGGAAAACCGATTATCCTGATTAAGGTTGGCCGCTCTGAGATGGCCCGGCGGGCTACTATTGCTCATACAGGAGCCCTGGCTGGCTCAGATGATGTGCAGGATGCTTTATTCAAAAAGCTGGGGATCGTCCGGGTGGAGGACTTTGATGAGATGTTTGAGACGGCAGAGCTATTTTCAAAATGTCTACAAAGATTACCCAAAGGAGACGGTATTTTTTCTGTAAGCCTCTCAGGAGGAGTCATTAGCCTAATAGCGGATCTTGGAGAAAAACTGAAACTGCACTATCCAACATGGTCGGAAGATGGAAAAAACCTACTCAGAGAGGTCCTTCCGCCATATATTGGGATCAATAATCCTATCGATGTATGGGGTTTTGGTAGAATTGAGGAAACCTATGAAGCATGTTTAATGGCTGCAGCCAGAGAGGAAAAAGCCGATTTAGTTTTTGTTTCTCAGGATGTGCCTGGCGGGATGGCACCCATACAGGTGGATCAGTACGCAGCAGTGGCAAGGGCGGCAGTGAAGGCCTTTCAAGAGAGCGGGAAGCCGGTAGTCATGGTATCCAATCCCTCAGGCGGATTCCATCCGGATATCAGTCTAATTCTAGAACAAGGGAAAGTACCTCTGCTCCAGGGTACCCGCGAAGGATTAAAGGCCGTAAAGTCATTAATTTCTTACGCAGATTTCAAAAGAAAAAAGGAAGTCGATAAAGAAGACCAGGAAAGGCCCAAAGCCATTCCAACAAAAGTGGAAACCTATTTTCACTCCGAAAGACTGGTTTTAACAGAATATAGTAGCAAAAAAGTGCTTGCTGCCTATGGAATTCAGTGTGCCCGCGAGGTTCTGTGTAAGTCTGCAGAGGAGACGATTAATGCTGCAAAGGCTATTGGATACCCTGTAGCCCTGAAGGTCATCTCCCCCCAGATCCAGCACAAGACTGAGGCAAGTATTATCCAATTAAATGTTGGGGATGATGATACAGCAGAATGCGCCTATGAAGAGTTACTCAAGAATGCACGCTCCTATGATTCTACCGCTTCAATTGACGGCGTGCTTTGCCAGCAAATGATAAGAGGAGCTGTTGCTGAGGCGATTGTCGGAATCCTTATGGATCCTTATTTCGGTCCCTCAGTTGTGTTTGGACTTGGAGGAATTATGGTTGAAATTTTTAAAGACAGAGCTCTCGGCATTCCTCCATTAAGCCGGGGCGAAACCCTAATGATGATCGAGCAGACCATGGCAAGCAAACTCCTTACCGGATTCCGTGGTTCCCCTAAGGCGGACTTAGAGGCACTGACCGATACTCTTATTAATGTCGGCAGGCTGGCCGTCGATTGGTCCGACAGGATAGAGGCTCTGGATATCAATCCGCTCTTGGTTATGCCTGAGGGCCGGGGAGTTGTAGCAGTGGATGCTCTTTTAGTGCTAAAGAAAAATTCTTAAAAGTAAGGAGGTTTGTTGATGAAAATAATTCTTTCTGGAAACGAAGCAATTGCGAGAGGGGCTTTTGAAGCCGGCATTCAGATAGCTACGGGCTATCCCGGAACTCCGAGCTCTGAAATTATAAGCACCATAGCTAAAGAATATGGAAAAGAAATATATACGGAGTGGTCGACCAATGAAAAAGTGGCCATGGATGCTGCCGCAGGGGCAGCTTATTCCGGGCGCCGCTGCCTGGTAACCACAAAACAGGTAGGTATGAACGTTTTTTCCGACTCTCTTTTGTATGCGGTCTACACAGGAGTTGAGGCCGCTCTGGTTGTGGTTACTGCGGATGATCCCGGGCTGTTCAGCTCACAAAATGAACAGGATAACCGCTGGTATGCCCGCCTGGCCAAGATTCCCCTTCTTGAGCCGGCCGACAGCCAAGAAGCTAAAGATTTTGTGGTTCTGGCTGCTGAACTTTCGGAAAAATTTGATACACCGGTTTTAATCCGTACTGTCATGAGAACCTCCCATTCCAAGAGCGTCGTTAATCTGGGCAGCAGGCCTCAATCCCCGGATAAGGTGGGACTATTCCCCCGTAATCCGGAGAAATACAACTGCACTGCCTCGAACGCCAGGAAAATGCACCCCCGGGTGGAACAGCGTTTGCTTGATTTGGCAAAATATGCTGAGAAGGCTCCAATTAACCGTATTGAGTGGAAAGATCGCTCACTCGGAATTATCACCAGCGGGGTGATTTATACCTATGTGTCTGATGTTTTTCCTGATGCATCGGTTTTAAAGTTGGGGATGACCAACCCTCTGCCTAGGAAAATGATTGAAGAGTTTGCTGAAGGTGTGGAAAAATTACTTGTCATCGAGGAACTTGATCCTGTTCTGGAAGAGCAAATCCGGGCCATGGGAATTGATGTAATAGGGAAGGAAGTTTTTCCGCCCTACTTTGAGCTTTTGCCCGATGATATCATAAGTTTTAGTGTTGATGCTGGGCTTTTAACTAGGGAAGACTCTGAAGCACAAGGGATAAGTAAACCAGGGCTGGAGGCTTTGAAAGACCTACCTATGCGTTCACCAGTTTTCTGTGCAGGATGCCCGCACCGTTCCACCTTCTATCTTCTGAATAAGTTGAAGCTCCCGGTAGCAGGGGATATCGGTTGCTATAATCTTGGCACCCTTCCTCCTTTCAGAGCTCAACACACAATGGGGGCTATGGGTGCTAGCATCGGTGTTTTACATGGGATGTCTCTGGCAGGTATTCCTGAGCAGCGTGTATGCACCATAGGTGATTCAACTTTTTTTCATTCTGGCATGGCTCCTCTGGTGAATATGGTGCACAACAACAGCCGGGGAGTGGTTATCCTGATGGATAACAGCATAACGGCAATGACAGGTCACCAGGATCATCCTGGCATCGACTGGTCGGTTACAAAGGACCGGCCGGCGCAAAGAGTTGAAATCGAACCATTGGTGAAAGCCATGGGAGTTAAAAAAGTTAAGGTTGTTGATGCCTTCAATATTGAGGAAGTGGAAGCTGGATTGTTAGAGTGTTTGGATTATGAGGGGCCTTCGGTTTTGATAACTCGCGGAGAATGTGTTTTTGTTTCACGCAATCCCCAACCATCCTATAGAGTAGATTTGGAAAAATGTGTTGCCTGCCAGCTTTGCTTTAAGTTGGGCTGCCCTGCTATCGGACTTTCCAATGAAAAAAATCCTAAAAATAATAAATTCAAATCCCATATTGAAACTAGCCTATGTACTGGCTGTGACATCTGCCGGCAGGTATGCCCAACAGGTGCCATTCAACCGCCTGAAGAAAAAGAAGACGAGGTGTAAAATTATGAATAATAAAAACTTTTTAGTAGTCGGTGTCGGAGGCCAAGGCACTGTACTTTCCAGTGATGTACTTGCCGAGGTAGGAATGGCTGCAGGCTATGACTCGAAAAAGTCGGATGTTCTTGGCCTGGCTATTAGAAGCGGTAGTGTGGTCAGCCATATCCGTTGGGGAGAGAAGGTTAACGCCCCTATGTCAATGAAGGGGACAGTCGACTATCTTTTAGCTTTTGAACCTCTTGAAGCCATACGTATGGCGGAATACCTTAATAAAAACAGCACGGCAATTGTTAATGAATATCAGATTCCGCCGGTCGCTGTAACAACAGGTCAAGTCGAATATCCCTCTAGCGAAGAGATCAGACAAATCCTGGCGGAAACAGCTCAAACGGTCTATTACATCAATGCAACTGAGAAAGCTAAGGAACTGGGCAATGTGAAAGCTGTAAATACGCTACTTTTGGGAGCACTTTCTTCCCTTTTTGAGATATCTCCCGTGATATGGGAAGGAGTCATCAAAAAGTATGTCCCGGACAGGTTTAGAAAGCTTAATCTGCGGGCATTTCTGGCCGGGCGGGAATTGATGGGCGGGAAGATCTGATTTTATAGATACGAAAAAAAAACAATGAAAATCAACCATGCGGATATAGCCATAAAAGGTGGCACTCTAGTAAATAGCCAGGGAATGCAGCTGGCTGATATTTTTATCAAAGATGGCGTCATATCCAGCATTGAGCCGGCCGGAAGTCATAAAACGGCCAGCAGTTTAATCGATGCCACTGGGAAATATGTCCTTCCCGGCATTATAGATGCCCATCTGCATCCTGTTTATGCAGATCGAATGGATACTCTCTCCAAAGCTGCACCTTTTGGGGGAATCACAACCCTTATCCCCTATATTGGCGCGGTCAAAGCTTGGGGAAAAACCGGAAACCTGATTGATGCTGTGCAGGACTTTATTGCAGAAGGCGAGAAATCCTCGACCGTAGATTTTGGAGCGCACTGCTCCCTGACTTTAAATGACATGGATACTATTGACGAGATGATCCCTGTGGCTATCAAAATGGGCGTCATTTCCTTTAAGGTTTTTATGGCCTATGAAAGAAGGGGAATGAAACTGGAGGACGAGAATATTCTGGAAACTATGGAGGTCATTGCGAAAAATGAAGCCTTGCTCGCTGTCCATGCTGAAAATGGAAGTATGATAGACTACTTGGAAGATAAATCTATTGCTCAGGGAAATCTTGGGCCTGAGTTTTTTTCTCCTACGCATCCAAATATCTCAGAAGCTGAAGCGATCTTTCGCGTCCTTGCTCTATCAAATATCGTCAATTGTCCCCTTTATCTTGCTCATGTTAGTGCACGGGAATCCTTGGATGTCATAAAATTGTATAAGGGCTGGAGCAAAAATGAATTTTATACCGAGACTTGTACCCATTATTTAACTCTAACAGATGAGGAGTTGATAAGAAAAGGATCTTTGGCCAAAATGGCTCCTCCTTTAAGAAAAAAGGAAGATGTTGACGCGCTCTGGAAGGCAGCGAAGGACGGAATTTTAGATGTTATCGGCTCCGATGCAGCCGGGCACTCGATCAAGAACAAAGAGCCGATAAGAGACAATATTTTCAAGAGCCCGAATGGAATACCGGGGCTGGAGACAATGTTCACGGTTGCCTATGATGAAGGTGTTAACAGAGGCGGAATCACCCTCCCCCGCTTGGTAGAGTTAACATGTGAAAATCCCGCCAAGATTTTTGGGCTTTATCCTCGGAAGGGAATCCTGAAGGAGGGATCAGACGCTGATGTGCTCATTTTTAATCCAAGCGCAACTCATACAATAACGGCAAAAAACTATCACTTGAAGGTTGGCTATAGTTTATATGAAGGACGTGTATGTTTGGGTTCGCCTTCTCTAGTAATACAGAGAGGAAGGATATTGCTAGAGGAGGGTAAATTAAAATCAGAACCGGGACAAGGTATGTATATCCCGGCAAAAAGGAGAATAAAATGATTGACCTAAAAGGACGGGATGTCCTCACAACTAATGAGTGGAAGAAGGAAGAGCTAGACCAAGTTCTTGATCTTGCTATAAAACTTAAATCGATGGGAGATCAAGCCAAGTCGCTTGATCTTCTAAACGGCAAGACCCTTTTACTGCTGTTCTTCCGTGGCTCAACCCGAACACGCATCTCATTTACCGCTGCTATGGAACAATTGGGAGGCTATGTCCAAATTCCAGATCCGGAAGGCCTTCGATTGAGTCTTGAAGACCGCCCTGGATTTGGAGAATCGCTGAAAGACACCGCTAAAGTCACTGATAGATATGTTGACTGTGTAGGTATTCGCCTCAGCGGCCCTACTCCCAACAAAGATGGTGTACTGAGACCTGGCCTTGGAGATGCTATAACTAGAAAATATGCTGAGTTTTCGAAGAAACCGATTATCAATCTTGCCTGCGATATGCAACATCCAACCCAGGCAATGGCTGATATTATGGTAATGCAGGAAAGCATAGGGAATCTTAAAGGAAAGAAGCTCGTTGCTCACTGGGCGTATTCACCCATTGTCCGTCATTACACCTCGATTCAGGCTGATGCACTCGTTGCAGCGACATATGGTATGGATGTCACCATTGCCTATCCTGAAGGATATGAACTAGATCCTGAAACGGAGTCACTCATTCGGGAGGAATGCGCCAAAAACGGTCAAAAATATGAAATATCTCATGATCTTCAGAGTGCGGCGGAAGGGGCTGATATTATTTTCCCGCGGACTTGGGTTTCCCCCAATTTTTATATACACACTAGGGAAGAGGAATCACGGATTGCTAATAAGCACAAAGACTGGCGGCTGACCCAAAATCTTCTGAAACGAACCAATAATGCGCGCTTTATTCATGTGATGCCCTTTGATCGGGGGAATGAAGTCGACGACAGCGTTGCAGACGGCCCGAATTCCCTTGTGTATGACCAGGCAGAGAACCTTCTTCACGTTAGAAAAGCCTTCCTGGCTTCTGTTCTGGCCGATGTTGATGTTTTAGAAAAGCTTTAGTGATATAATGTCAATTTAATAAGGAATCTTAAATTCACAAGAAAATTCTATCAGTAAAGATTGAGATCTTAGGAATAAGCTTCCTGGTATTGTTTGCTTTGTTTTTCAAGCCTGTCACTATGGAAGCGATTCAACTAAGAAGCACGCAACCAAATTTAACCCCGGTTCCCAAAAACGTTAAATTTGATTTCGAGCGATGGCCCTACCCCTTGTATGATGAGGTCATTGCACGTTTTCGCGAACTGACCCGTAAGTACCCGAAGCTTGCCCGCATGCATAACATTGGCAAGAGCGGGGAAGGACGGGACCTTTGGGTAATTGAGATAACCAACAGCGAAACCGGACCGGGCGATTCTAAACCGGCAATGTGGGGAGATGCCGGCATGCACGCCGGCGAGGTAACCGGGAGACCGGTCATGCAGTACTTCGTCGAAAGGTTGCTTGCAAGTCACGGCAAAGATCCCGTGATAAAAAATCTTGTCAACAGTCGAACTTTTTATGTAATGCCGGTTATGGACGCTGATGGTGGTGAATTGGTGCTTACCCGTCACCCGGCATGGCCGGGCTATGATCCATCACAGAGAAGAGGCAAAGACCTAGACGGTAATGGTTATATCACTCAGATGCGGGTGAAGGATCCGGACGGAAAGTATTACAAAAGCCCGATTGATCCACGCGTAATGCTCCGGGTCAGGGATCGAGAGGGGGGTAGCTGGAATTACATTCCAACAACTTACGAAGAAGATAATTATTACTGGTACTCGGGAATACCGAATATGGGATGGAGGCATAAAGGGGAAGAACCTAAGGAATTTGATGATCCGTTTGGATTCCATGGGGAGAAGCAAACTATGATTAAAATAAGGAGGTTAAATTTTGGATGACATGCTATTAGGAAGCACTAATGTAAAGTTATCTCCGATGGCGATGACACGCTGCCAAATGATGCAGCGAAAATAATTAAAAGAGGAAAAAGACCATGTTTGCATTTGCAAATCAACATCCGGAAAAACTTAAACTTGTTTTTAGTAGAGGGGGAACCTTAACCGCAACCCTATTATGGGACAAAGCCCCTAAAACCTGTGAGGCGATGGTAGAGACACTGAAGAAGGGACCCGTGAAATCTGATGATCACGGACCTCTATTGCATGCGCAGTACGCAGGATCAGAAGTATATTTTGAAAACTTCCCCGCCCGTGACGATATTCCGTTTGAAAACACGACTATGCGTATAGACGAGAACATGTTCTGTACCAACAAGATCCCCGGTGGAGTACTGGCCTACTATGTAAACCCAAAAATCAAATCTTTCTGTATTGTATATGGAGAGCTTGTACCACGCAGAACTGTGGATGTAGAAATTCCCTTAAACATATTTGCCACAATTGATAACTGGGATGATGCCAAAGAGATTGGCAATAGAGCCCGTGTAGATGGACCCGGATCGGTTACTGTAGAGATTCTTTAATAGGGAGGAAAAACACATGTCCAACTATTTACGTACGAAAGAGGTTCTCGAAAAGAACTATGCAGAACACGAACAGCTTTTTAGGGAAGCATACAAAGCATCTCTGATCAGCATAGACAATTTTCAGGATTGGATTTCCAGAAAAATCAAAGAATTGGGAATGGAAGCCGAGCATTTTCGGGTGCAGGGTAACGAGCTGAAAGAGCAACCCTCCTTCCACTTCACTTACCGTGATCCGGATTCGATCGAAGAGGGTCCGAAGAATATAGTCGGCTATCTGAATAAGGAGGCAACAGACGGCATTCTGCTGTTCGCCCACGCGGACAAAAGACCTGAGACCTACGAGTATGGGAAAACTATCCCTGATATAGTGGAAAAAGACGGCAGGTACTACGGTGCTGGTATTGCAGATGATGTGTCCGGTTTGGCTGCCATGCTATCTGCGGTTAAACTGTACAATGACCTAGGATATACTCTCAAGAAGAAGGTGATGATTGCGAGCATCCTGGGTAAGCAGGGGGGGGTATTCGGCACCTTCGGGCTGATGCACCGCTATGGACCGATGAAGGCCGCCATCTACATGCATCCTGCGGAAAGTGGGGCTGGGCTGAACGAGATGAAGATCGCGAGCAATGGTTTAATTGAGTTTAATATCCGGGTTACTGGAAAACATCCTGATTCAACCGAAGTACATCAGACTATCTTTTCAAAATCGGCAGTCAGTGCGGTAGACAAACTAATCTATATCTACTCCGATCTTCATAAATGGGCTGAGAAACAGTCAAACAAGTATCATCACGAGCTTATCCATGAGGCGGCCCAGCAGTCATTTGCCCTTACAGTTGGGAAACTATTCTGCGGAAATGAAAATGAGACCTACGAAATACCGATCCATGGCTTCATGAAGGGGACAATCAGTTTTCCTCCCAACGCAGAGCTAAAGGCAGTCCGGCAGGAGTTCGAACAGGAGCTTGACCGTATAAAAAATGCAGATCCATGGCTGGCAAAGGGGAACTTGTCCTTTACATACGGAGACAGGGTGGGTGAATCTGCGGAGTCAAACCTAGAGTGCGGTTTTATTCAGCACTCGATCGAGGTTGTTAAGGCTTTCGGTAAGACACCACAGTTCTTCTTCGGTCACAGCATGAGCGATATTCGCTATCCGCTGCTGGACTGGAACGCTGATGCAGCGTACGGAATTGGGCCATTGGCAGGCGATCTGGGAACGGAAGAGGAATGGGTTGATAAAGAGGAGTACATCCTTTCTATTGCAATCCTCACTGAGTTGATCAGAAAGGTTGCGGGTTAACACATTACTGCATTCGCTGGCGGGTATTGTGCCCGCCATTATTTAGGAGGACTATCAAATGACAGAAGTTTGGGAACGGGATGCCAAGACACCCGATGAGTACCATAATGTTGAATGCCAACGTGGTCGGGAGTTCATTATAAGGCTCACCACAGGAGCTGACATTTTTTTGGCCATACAGAAATTTGCCATTGACCATAATATTCAATTCGCTAAAATCCATACGGCTTTTATGGGCGGACTGCAACCGGCGAAATATCTGGTGTGGGCTCCGGATACAACCGATCCTGATAACTGGCATAAGGAAGCCATTGCCACCACTGGGAACCTGAGCATGATCCTGGCTATGAGCGGTATAATCCATCCGCGACCTGGCAAAAAAAGTAAACCGGAACCGTTTCCGGCCATTCATTTTGTTGCCGGTGGCGCTTGGGATTGCTCCCCCTTTGGCGGCCACCTCGAACAGGGCAGCATCGTTAAAGGAGTACTGGAGTGTTTTATTACTGAAATAACGGGAATAGAAAGCCTTTCACCTTTGGAGAGAGTGTATAAAGATAATGTATACCCCGAAAATTGGTACAAGCCAATTAAATAGCGCGGAATCCTACCGATAATCGGTTAAGCCAGAGAGTTGCTACCTCGGGCTTTCACAGTTGAGGCAATTACTATCAGCAAATCTCTACTTGCCTCCTCATTTTCTATCTTATATCTTTTTTCTTACATTGCGATCAATCAGCATTGTGAAAAAGCTTGGCCTGGGCGGGATTCAGGAATTGTTGGATCTCTAGGGCATATCCACCCGGATCTTCCAAGAAAAAGCAGCGCACCTGAATGTCCAGTTTTTTTTGTATCCCTGTCAGAAGCTTTACTCCTTTACTTTTCAGGCGCTCATACCATTCGTTCACATCCTGGGTTAGAAGAGTTAAGAGGACAGCGTTGTGCTTTTGAGGTTTTAAGAAACCTTTTTCACCGGTTACAATACCTAGATAGCTGCTTCCAGTTACCCGATAGATTTTGGTCCACTTCTGGTCTTCCACTAGCTCAAATCCCATCAATTGTTGGTAGAACTCTACTGCAGCCTCCAGATCGGGGTAGTAAAAAAAGGTTATTTGTCCATCTATGCTTTCCTTATTCATGTGTATCTACTGACTAATATTTCCTCATATTTTGGATACTACTATGATACCTCTTTTTATTAGAGTAAGCAATCGCATATTGTATTAATTTCTTCCATTCTTGAAAGATTTCAGCTTCAGCCAACAGATCCTGCCAATTACATTAAAAGCGTGAAATAAAGACTTCATTTACGGCATTATCCCCGGTAAAGCCTAAGCAAGACCGCTAACTGAAAATACTAAATCAAACACTACATGCTGATTATTTCTTTTTATCTCCGCTCATCTCGATCTCTCGGTTTAGCTCAATCATATCTACGTTTTGGGAATAATCACCGATAAGGTGTTTGCAGAAATAATCAGCCCTCAGCCAGAAAAAATATTTATTCATATCACCATATCCGTGGCGTTGTCCCGGGAAGAGAAAGAAATCAAAGCGTTTATTAGCGCGGATGAGGGCATTAGCAAGGAATATTGTGTTACCGGGGTGGACGTTGTTATCGATATCTCCAGTTGTGATCAGTAAGTGTCCTTTCAGATTATCTGCGACTTCAGAGTTTTTTTCAATGTCATATTCAAATTTGATCTCTCCTTCTTCATCGACTATTTCTTTGACTCCGTGATGTTTTTCACTCCACCAGCGGTTGTAGATGTTGTTCTCGTGGTTGCCCGAGGATGACACCGCTACTTTAAAAAAATCAGGATAGACCAGCAAAGCTGCGGTTGACATAAAACCTCCGCCGGAATGGCCGAAAATACCGACTCTGTCGATGTTGATGAATGGATGCCGGTAAGCCAGCTGTTCAATGGCTGCTTTTTTGTCGGCTAGGCCGTAATCACGCAGGTTTCCGTACCCGTAATTATGGTACCATTTTGAACGGCTGGGATGCCCCCCGCGGTTACCCAAAGTGACAACAATGAATCCGAATTGAGCCATCCGGTCGGTCCTGTCCATCCTTATAGAGAATGATTTACTTACGGCTTCGGTCTGTGGCCCGGGATATACGTAGGCTATGATGGGGTATAATTTATTTTCATCAAAGTTATACGGCTTGTACATGACTCCGTATATGTCGGTTATACCGTCATCTGCTTTGACCTTAAAGGGTTCCGGGAATTTGTATCCTACTTCAAATAGCAGTGACAGGTCAGCAGTCTCAAGGTCTATGATTTTACTCCCGAGATTATTGAGGAGCTCTGATTTGGGGATTGTATTAACTCGGGAGTAGTTGTTTACGAAAAAAGTACTTGAATCATTCATGCTTACGTTAAAGTTAAAATTGCCCTTATTAAGCATCTTAAGACCTGATCCATCAAAATTTATGTAGTAAAGATGGGTGTAATAAGGATCTTCATCCTTTTCCCTGGCATTAGCAGTAAAATAGAGGACCCGGTTTTTTGAATCGATTCCCACAATATAGTTACAGTGAAAGGGCCCTGATGTGATCTGTTTTTTTAGGTTGCCTTCCCCGTCATAAAGGTAGAAATGAGCCCACCCATCTCTTTCAGACCAGTGGATAAGCTCTTTACCATTGTTTACCAGGCCGGGGGCTCTCATCTCCACATAGGTATTAAGGCGCTCTTCGATAAGAACTTTTGTATCACCAGTTGCAGTATCGGCAACACAGATATCAATGCGGTGCAGGTCGCGGCTTGTGCGTGAAAAGTATAGTTTGTCCGAAGTCTCTGCCAACCACAGGCTCGGCCGATTTTCATCATCCCGGTTTTTTGCCAATCTGGGTGCATAAAGAATTGATACAGTCTGGTCTTTGAATTTGTCATCATCGATTTGAGTCTTTTCTTTGGTTTCAAGATCGAAGATGTGAATCTCGTCTTGAGGGGCTTCAGGTTCTCCTGGCATCTGGTATTTGTATGTTTCCAGAGTGGGCCGCTTTTTAGCCACTGAATTGATCACCCACAGGTCCTTGACCTTGCGGTTATCTGTTTTTGTCATAGCAAATTTTTTCGAGTCTCGGGACCAGACTATCCGCACTGATTTGCGTTTATCCTTGTTTTTTTCCTTATCTACATTTGTCTCGCCCCGGTCTCCACCTCCATAGCTGTAATGTTCTTCTCCGTCTGTTGTGAGTTGATGTTCTTCAATATCCGGATCTTTTTTATCTTTCAAGTATTTATCATAATTTTCTTTATTCATGTAATAAAGATTGTACTGGCGGGAGAAAACAATTATCTCGCCATCCGGGGAAATGGAGGCCCATTTTGCTTTTTCCGGAGGTTTTTTATAGTCTTTGATCTGGGTAAGTTTACCCGTGGCCAGTTCGTATTCAAAACCTAATATTTTCTTTTTGGGTTTTTTATCTTTTTCTTCTTCTTCTGTTCCGTTCTCTTCCTCTTTCTCTTCTTTTTTCTCTTCACCTTTTTCTTCCTTTTTTTCTTCGTACTGGGAGCTTTCCACCTCAAATTGAATGGCGCTTTCTTTTTTTATAAATTTGAATTCCTTTATGGGAAGATGTTTGGCGTCATAAGGATCTTTTGTTATTCGGGTAAGCATAGATGCCATCTTGACATTGTCGAAGATAGGCCTTTTAATCTTTCTAACCGGATCGACTAAGTAGAATGTCTTTCCTTCCGGGGTTTCATAGCTGTACCAGAAGCGCTCGCTGTATTTAAGCCAGTGGGGGTCAACAGAAGTGCTGAATACCATTTTTTCCAGTTTGGCCGAAGAAAAGCGGGCGGCCAGTTTGTAATTGGCTTTTTTTATGGGGGTGTTCTCAGCCAGAATGCTGATAGATGTTAAACAAAATACCAAGATAATAATTGCAAAAACATGCCTTTTTTTCATTTAAATACCCTCCTTAAAATTTTTTAGATGAGTTAGAATTAATCACCAAGTTTCTCATTTAAAGATTAAAAATTATACTTATTTGTTTTAGGAAATTCAATAAAAAATCGCGATAATAATTGGGTTATGCCTTGACAATTTGACTGCTTCATTATAAATTTGGCAAAATTCTTTGATTAACCTGTAGTATTCATAAAAAATGTCGATTACAAAGATAGATTACAGCGAAAACAAAAAGGAATCCTAAACAATGAATAAAGAACTAAAAAATGAAGTTGTCATCCAATTTTCAGGCGGAATTGATTCTCTTTATGTTGCTTATTTGCTTGCTCAAAAATATGATAAAATTCATCTTCTGACTTTCTATAAAGGTTATCTTCACTTTGGACTGAATTTCAGTGAGCCAAATATAAAGAATTTAAAGAGATTATTTGGCGAAGACAAGATAGTATTCAAAGTTGTTAATATGAAATCTCTGTTTAAAAAAATGGCTGTTAAAAACTTCTTTAAGGACTTAAAAAAGTTCGGAAATGAAATATCCTGGTGTATTCCATGCCGGGCGTCAATGACAATAATGAGTATTATATATGCAGTTGAAAATGATATTAGAGACTTTACTGATGGGGCAAACTGGGAACAGGCCCCTGATCAAGAAAATCTATTAACAACAGCAGATAATTACCCTGGTTATCTGAAATTATTGAGAGAATTTTCTAAAACATACAGTGTTAATTATTTTTCCCCGGTATATAACCTAAATACAAGAAAAGAAAGAAGAGATCTGTTATTGGAAAAGGGATTTTATATTGACTGGAACAGCCTCGATGTAGAAAAACCAAAGTCTCTCAAGAATTTTGTTAAAAAGGATTTTTATAAAAGATATCAACCCATGTGTATTTCCGGCTGGCTTATTCACTGGAAAAGGAATTTATTTAATAAAAAAGAGGATGTTTCAGAAGAGAAAGTGTTAGATCTAGTCGAACCCAAACTGAGAAGTATTGGAAAGGAATTTATAAAAGACTGCTTGTCCCAAAAAACAAAATGAAACCACCTCAAGCTGACCTTTAAAGCAGAACGCCCTCCACCACCTCAAGATCAGCGAACCTGGATTAATCACGAGTCTAGGTTGCCGCAGATACGAGGCGCAGGGGATGAAGCTGTGGTATTTCCCGATCACAAATTCCCATCGATGAATGGGCTTGGATGCGATGATATAAATCGTTTTCTGCTCCATTTCCTGCACCATGAGGCGAATGCTGATAAAAATCGCGATCAGAAGTCCAAAAATAGACATGGCCGAAAGCCCAAAATCCTTCCGGCCTATGGGATCGAGACTCGCATGGGCTCGTCCAGAATGAGTAGATCAGGATCATTGATGATGGCCTGCGCCAGTCCCAAACGCTGCATCATGCCCCGGGAATACTTACGTATCAGGAGATTCTCACGCTGAGCGAGGCCGACTTTCTCCAACAAATCGGAGATCTTCTTTTTACGAATCCGGGAATCCAGCCCGAATATCCTGCCCCCAAAATCCAGCAACTCTCTGCCGGAAAGGTACCCTATCCTGCTCATGGGCAACCGTGAACTTAATGATTGTCCCAATATCCATATCTTTCCGTGAATCGGAAAAAACAATTGTATCAGCAATTTGATAGCCGTAGTTTTACCGGCGCCATTGGGTCAGATGAAGGCAAACACGGTTCCTTTTCTGACTTCAATATTCAAATCATCCAGTCCGGAGATGCCCTTTTTCCAGAAATCCGTGGCATATACTTTCGAGAGTCCTTCGGTCTTAATCGCCAAATCTGCCATATAAAAATCCCCTCTGACAAAAAATAATAGAGGCACAATTTACAACAACCCACCAAAACAGAAGGTAGAAATATTAATTTTTTATTCTTAATTTTTAATTTTACTTCGACCCAGCAACGATTTCACCATCTCCACCGCGGCCATACCATCGGCTCCATAACCATCTGCGCCGATTTCCCGGGCATATCGTTTGGTTACAACAGCACCGCCAATAATCACTTTAGCAGAGGAACCAGACGAATTCAGGGCCTGAATGATATCTGGCATGGCCGTCATCGTGGTGGTCATGAGAGCCGAAAGCGCCACCACATGAGCCCCATGTATCTGATCTGCTTCAACAATTTGTTCTACCGCGACATCCTTTCCCAGGTCGATGACTTGATAACCCTGATTTTTCAAAAACAGACCGACAATATTCTTGCCAATATCATGGACATCCCCCTTGACAGTGCAAAGAATAATTTTACCGGTATTTTTCAACTCCCCCCTCTTGAAGTGGGGCTCAAGCACCTGAAAGGCCCTTTGCATGGTTTCGGCCGCGAGAATCATCTGAGGCAGATATATTTCCTTCTTGTCATATTTTTTCCCCACTTCCTGAATCGAAGGAATAAGAAGGGTATCATTGATATCTGACGCTGACTTTCCAGACGAAAGGGCTTCTTGAACAAGATCTCCAATTTCATCACGGTTTCCGCCTAAAATCGCCTGGGATATGGCATGCGTTAATTCTAGCCGAGGCTTCTTGTTCATATCTTGTTGAGGCTTTTTCTTCTTAACATGGGATTTCACAAAATCTTTGGAGTCCCGGTCCCGAACAGTGAGCACCGAAGCGGCCCGCACATTTTCCATCATCCGCTCATCGGCCGGATTCATAATAGCCGCATCCAGTCCTGCTGCCATGGCCATACTCAGAAATGAGCTGTTAATCAGACTTCGATCCGGCAAACCGTATGAGATGTTCGACACACCCAGAACGGTGGACAATCCCAATTCAGATTTAACCATCTGAAGGGTCTGGAGGGTGGTCTCTGCACGTTTCTGTTCGGCAGAGACCGTCAGGGTCAATCCGTCACAGATCATATCCTGCCGACGAATGCCTGCTTCCTCTGCCCGGGAGATAATTTTTTTCAGGACACCGATCCGTTCTTCGGCGGTCTTTGGGATGCCCTTCTCCCCCACAGCGAGACAAAGTATACCGGCACCGAACCGGCTGGCTAATGGAAGAATCCCATTCAGGCTCTCTTCACTGCCATGCACGGAATTAATCAATGGCTTGCCCGCACAGGCTATCAACGCCGATTCTATGGCTTGTGGATTGGTGCTGTCAATGACCAGCGGCAGGGGAACGACATTTTCGATGGCACGAACGACACTTCCCATCACAGATGCCTCTTTAATCCCCGGAACACCGATGTTGACATCCAGAAGATGGGCGCCTTCTTTGGCCTGATCCTGAGCTTCTTTCTGGAGCAATCCTAATTTCCCGTTTCGGAGGGCCCCGGCCAAATCATCACGGTTGGTTGGATTGAAACGTTCCCCTATGATACAGAATGGCAGATCCGTTCCTATCTCAACAGTTTTCACGCGGCTGGACAGTCGCAACAAGGAACGGACCGAGCGCGTGAGAGGGTTTTTCCCCTTGAGCCGTTTTCTGAGTTCAGCTGTATATTCGGGGGTGCTCCCGCAGCAGGAACCGATAATATTCGCACCGATCTGAACAAATTTTTCACCGTAATCCGCCATTTCCTGAGGAGAAATCTGATAGGTGGTTTTCTGTTTGTCCAGACGCGGCAGTCCCACATTGGGTTCGACAAGGATGGGATATTCTGTTGCCACCGCATAGCGTCCAACCACTTCCAGCATGGGAGCCGGACCTGTAGAGCAGTTCACACCTACCACATCGGCTCCCAGAGAGACCACACAATTTGCCGCTGTGGCCGGATCGGTTCCTGTGAAAGTCTTGAAGTCCTCATGATACGTCATAGAGGCCATAATGGGATAGTCGCATGTCTCTTTAATGGCGATGATAGCAGCTTTGATCTCTTTGAGATCTGAAAAGGTCTCCAGGAGAAAAAGATCCACACCACCCTCGGCAAGAGCTGTGACCTCTTCCTTGTATGTATCCAGCATTTCATCAAAATCGACATCTCCCAGTGGTTCGACCAATTTTCCCGTCGGTCCGATCGTTCCCGATACCAACACACTGCTTTTCGCAGCCTTCCTGGCCAACTGAGCCGCTGCATAATTAATCTCACGAGTCTTGTCTTCCAACCCAAATTCCCGTAATTTGATGCGGCTGGCCCCAAATGTATTGGTCGAGAGAATATCCGTGCCCGCATTCACATAGGCGGAATAGATGCTGCCCACCAGGTCCGAATTTTCGATACAGGCATAATCGGGACAACCACCCGGAGGAAGATGGGGCTGAAGCATCGTTCCCATGACACCATCAAGAATAAGAATTTCTTCCTTAAGCCGTTTTTGTAAGTCTTTTCCTGTCATTTCACATTTCCTAACGATGTTTCAAGCCGGCAGCTTCGATAATGTGCGGCGTGATCCGCTCCCACATGAGCGGCATAAGATGAATACCTCGAACACCATCGATCTCTCGAATGGCATGAATGATTTCCACTGCGATTGCCACACCTTCTTTCTCGGGATCGGAAGTCCTGTCCATTCGTTCTATATAAGCCGGCTGAATTTTTACACCAGGCACTTCCTTCTGCATATAGTGCAAGGCTTTGGCTGATTTAACAGGCATCACACCCGCAAGAATGGCCGTCTTTTTATGAAGATCCTGTTTTCGAACTTCTTTCATCCAATCATGAAATCGATCCAGATCAAATACGGGCTGTGTCTGGATGAAGTGAGCGCCTGCTTTAATTTTCTTCGCCAGGCGGGCAACCCGAAACGCGTAGGGTTCTGCAAAAGGATTGGCACCCGCGCCGATACAAAAGTCAGGGGATGTTTTCATTGAATCGCCGGAAAGAAAGGAACCGCTGTTTAATTGTGTGACAGTGGCAATAAGCTGAATCGAGTCCAGATCAAAAACCGGTTTGGATTCGGGATGGTTTCCGAATCGCTGATGGTCACCAGTGAGACATAGGACATTGGTGATCCCCAGTGCCGCAGCCCCCAGCAAATCGCTTTGAATGGCAATCCGGTTCCGGTCCCTGCAGGTCATCTGAATGAGCGGTTCAAGTCCCTCCTCAAGAAGAATCTTGCCAGCCGCAATACTGGAGAGCCGCACAATTGCAGTCTGACTATCGGTGATATTCACGGCATCAATACCGTTGCGAAAATGGACGGCTTTTTTTCGTATCACATTGCTGTTGCAGCTCTGCGGCGGTCCCAATTCAGCTGTGATTAAAAATTGATCGGTTTTTATTTTATCATGAAACATCATGATTCTTCCTTTTCCGAAGGAAAAAAACAGGCGGATCGATTCGTTTCCTGATGACATTCAGCCACGCCGAAGTTTTTTCCAGTTCCCAGTTATGGATTCTTTCTATTCGGGTCAGCAGAGCCAATCGACCCAGCCATCTGGACCGATGATAAATCATAAACCAGATACATTTTCTTTCAGGATAAACCTCACAGGTCCCTCCTTCTCCCGTTCCCCCGCATGGACCGTTCCGAAGCCTCTTGGGGCATCGTTGAGAACAAATAAAGGCAGTATGGCTTAAAATGCATTCACCGCATTTCTGACATCGAAAAAGAGGCACTTTAATAACATCCTCAAAAAGAAGGATAATACGGGACCATACTCTCTCTTTGGGATCAATTTTTAATTTCGACCTGGTGACAAAATCAGGTTTTATTTCATTGGGCATCACTATTCCAAATCAATTTTATTTGTGAAAATATAAAACAGACGTGCATCAATTGCAAGTACAATCTGATTTTATCACATCCTCATTCTCTTGCTGTGTATCTTAATACATCCTTTCCGGAACTATCAGATCGACATCTCTGTATAGACAATCCAGCCTATTCACATTGCTTTGAAGACAGCCCAATGACATCAGAATAAATGTTTTCATGGTTGGATTTGTAAGAAAATAGATGTTATCATTTTAAAAATGGTTTTAGGCACATGTATTTTTCAATACCACTACAGTGATATCATCTGCCTGAGGGGCTTCACCGC
This sequence comes from uncultured bacterium, assembly GCA_965603705.1. Lineage (GTDB taxonomy): Bacteria > Acidobacteriota > Aminicenantia > Aminicenantales > Aminicenantaceae > JAUVXM01. Next base: position 22,478 of record CBFDDY010000003.1, read on the forward strand.
TGAATATCTCTACATCGGTTCGAATTTTCTCCATCAACTCCTGCGCTGAGAGATCTGGCGTACTCCGCAGGATATTTTTCAACTTTTCCTCGCCAAATTCTTCTTCCTGCATATTCATGGCTTCTGTAATACCATCGGTGTACATCACAATTCTATCTCCGGGATGAAGGACCACCGAGGCCGTCTCGAAAGACATATCCGCCATCATCCAATTTTCAGGCGGAATTGATTCTCTTTATGTTGCTTATTTGCTTGCTCAAAAATATGATAAAATTCATCTTCTGACTTTCTATAAAGGTTATCTTCACTTTGGACTGAATTTCAGTGAGCCAAATATGATGTTTCAGAAGAGAAAGTGTTAGATCTAGTCGAACCCAAACTGAGAAGTATCGGAAAGGAATTTATAAAAGACTGCTTGTCCCAAAAAACAAAATGAAACCACCTCAAGCTGACCTTTAAAGCAGAACGCCCTCCACCACCTCAAGATCAGCGAACCTGGATTAATCACGAGTCTAGGTTGCCGCAGATACGAGGCGCAGGGGATGAAGCTGTGGTATTTCACCGCGAGTACCCTGTAACGAAGCAGATGTGGTGAGATCGACTCGCCTGTAAGGTAAAAAGTGCCGATGATAAAATAGGAAATTGTTTTTTTGAATATGACATCGGCAATTTTTATGAATGATTCAGGTCAGTATGGCAACTGAGGATAGAGTGGAATATCTATGAGAATCGAGAGTTCTTGATCAACAGTTAAGGGTGAAGTCTATTCGTATCTGCTTTTTACAGGCCAATTATAGTAAATTCACTATCTCTTAGAGAATTGTTGTTGAAGTATATGTTTTTTCTAGGTATTATTGCTGATGTGGTTGCTTAGGGGGGGAATTGGATGAAATAGAGAGAAAATTGTTGTGAACAAAAAAAAAGAAATTCCTATAGTTCCATGGCAGGTAAAACTTTTCGAAAAAAGCCTGATGAAAAAAGAGAAAGTCAGGCTTATATTAAAAACAACGGATTTTCCCCATAAAAAGGTATTCGACCTCGGCTGCTCAAATGGAACTGTCTCATATTTTTTAAAAAAAACCGGTGGTAAGTGGATTCATGCAGATCTTGATTTTGAAAATCTGATTACATCAAAAAAAATTTTATTGAATAACCTTTTTTTATTTCCTGAAGATACCATTCCTTTGAAAGGCGATCAGTTTGATCTGGTACTTGCCCTGGATATCCTTGAGCATATTGAAGATGAATCAATAATTTTGAAAGAAATTAAGAGGATTTTAAGAAATAATGGAAAAGTAATAATTTCGACTCCTATAAGCGGGAAATATTTTATTTTAAACAGCATAAAATCAATGTTCGGTTTGACTCCTGAAATATATGGGCACAAAAGAGAAGGTTACAGCTTGGCAAAACTAAATGAAATGCTAAAAATGAATGGATTTCAGGTGCTTCGATCTTCTACATATGCAAAGTTTTTTGTTGAATTATTTGAAATTATTTTAAATATCCTTTTTGTAAAAATTAACAAAAAAAAGAAAAGTAAATTAAGAAGTGGTGAAATATCACCTTCATCTGAAGCAGACATAAATAAAAATTTGTTGCTTTTTAAAATTTATTCTACCTTTATTTATCCAATTGTTTGTCTTATAACAAAAATCGACAAACTTTTATTTTTTAAAACCGGGTATGCGACATTTATTGTAGCCACAAAAAGTACAAATCAATCCTCTACCGAGGAGTAAGGTGAAATTCCGGATGCTTTTCCGCAATTCAGATAACTTTTACCAGGCGCAGTTCGCAATAGGTAACCGGATAGATTAATCCGAAATTATTGAGTACCTGGGGGTGAATCTCGCCGGCCCGGGCCCACAGCCCGGCATCACCTGTTAATTCAGCACAGCGGCCTTGGCAAAATGCGGGATGTGATACAGGTTTATAATCACCTTTATAGTTAAGCTCGCTCATTACTGCATCAAGCACCATGCGTCCTTCTGCATAGCCTGTTTCCGGCCCGATAATGGCGAAGGCCAGATGGCGGTACTCATTTGTTCCGGTTTCCATTTTGGGATTTATTAAGATGATATTCCCGACTTCGAATATGTGCTGAGGAACAGTTTTTCTGCGGTTTTTATAAAAAGTCTCCATGATCCCCGTCATAAGATGGCAGCGTGCTACTTTTTGTTCAATTGTCTTGGGATTTTTTATGATCACATGTTCTTTTCCCGGCTCCATCTGATATTTTATAAAGTGTCTCTCCACAGATTGCAGATGCAGGCTCATGATCTCTGCAAAACCCAGGCCGGTCATTGCCTCCCGCACCATCTGACTGATCTCTTCTTCTTTCCTGGCCTCGCCAATTGTAAGAGAGGGAACTAATTTTGTTTGGATATTTTTAAAACCATATCCGATAGCCAGGTCTTCATATAAATCAACCTCATGCCGGATGTCAGAACGGAATGCCGGATAGCTTACTTCATATACATCTTTTTTTGGTTCAACATTCAACCTCATTTTGTGAAAATAACCCATAAATTCTTCCCTGGAAAAATCAAGCCCCAGCCAGTTTTGAGCTGCCTCAAGTTTAATATTGATTTTTTTTGGGGATAGATCCGGGGTCTCCTTTGAACCTTCCGGATAATTCATCTTTACAGTCTCTACTTCTCCTCCCAGTTCAATAAGGGCGCTGACAAGTGTATTGAGGGAATTAATGACCGCATCCTGAGTGATTCCGGTGACATCGACAAAAAGCCGGGAGGAGTTGATCTTACATTTGGTTTCATCACTGTTGATAATGGGCGGCATAGCCAGCACTAGATTATTTGCGTCCATGAGGATCGGATAACGTTTGTAGTTATCCATTAGATGGGCATAGGCTATGCCTTTAGGGTGTTCTTCCAGAATTTTTTGAGGGGTCATCTGTACTCCCGGCATTCCTAAAGGACAGAATTTAAATTTAATGGGATCTACAGTAGTATATTTTATCGGCGGAGTGAGAGTCCCCATGTCATACACTCCGATCGAGGATAATTTCCGGTCGCGCCCGATCCCCCAATGGAGGTTTTCTTGAAGGCGCATAATCTCACGTAGGCTAGTCTGATCAAGGGGCGGCATCGTGATTACAGCGCAGGCAATATAGGGCCGAAAGGTTTCTTTTTGTAAAAGGACCGGATCGACATTTACTTCGACTTTTCCTTCTTTGACAGTAAATTCGGCTAAGCCTTGTTCTAGTTCGAGATATCCTTTAAGGGCCCGGGATAGTCCTCCTGTATCAAATAGGTCGGGCCGGTCAGCAAGCAGGTCGATTCTTATTACTTTGTCAGTGGCATATTTTTCAAAAGGTTCTTCACTTTCAAACCCGCAAATATCGCATCGTTTAGGGGGTTCCTCATGTTCCAGTCTGTCGTTGGGTGTTTGGCAGGCAGGGCATTGAAATAATCCCAACTCTGCTGTATCTTCCACATCGCAGCCGAGCTGTTCCAGGGCATCCACCAGGATGTTCATTTTATACTTCTTATTTAACAGTTCATTTAACCGTTTTACACTTACTGCGACTACCGGCATAATGGCACCTCCTTGATCTTATCAAGGTCACTCCAGTAGAGTTCACGTATGTCATTTATTCCGTATCTAAGCATTGCCAGCCGGTCAAGTCCGAGCCCCCAGGCTAAAACCGGCACTTTACATCCGAAAGGTCTGGTCACTTCAGGTCGAAAAACACCTGAGCCGCCTAATTCGATCCAGCTCTTTTTCGATTCCATATAGACAAATGCTTCCGCGCTTGGTTCTGTATAAGGAAAAAATGCGGGTTTGAATTTAATCTTTTCAAATCCCATTTTCCGGTAAAACTCCTGCAAGGTGCCGAGCAGGGTCGCTAAACTTGCATCTTTATCGATGATAACTCCGTCGACTTGAAAGAATTCCGGCAGGTGTTTATAACTGATAGCTTCATTTCTATATACTTTCCCCACGCAGAATACTTTTTGAGGAGGATTCGGGTCTTCTGCAAGGGCCCGGATTGTAGTTGCGGTAGTGTGAGTGCGCAGTACCATTTCTTTTGCCCGCTTGAGACTCCACTTATACCCCCATCCGGTCGAACCGGTTTTCCAGCCGTTTTCGTGGGTCTGTTTCACATTCTCAACGAACTTATTATGCGGTAGTTTAGCTTCAGCTGGACGGGTCAGGTAAAATGTATCCTGCATGTCACGGGCCGGGTGGTCCTGGGGCTGAAATAAAGCGTCGAAGTCCCAGAAAGCTGATTCTGCCTGAGGGGAAACGATTTCTGTAAATCCCATCTCCAGGAAGGCTTTGCGTGTCTGCTGGATAATTTTCTGCATAGGATGCATTTTTGCAGGATATATTTTTTCTGCTTCCAGAGTGACATCATAGTGGCGTAGTTTGATATTCTTCCATTCTCCGCTTTCAATGTCTTCCGGACTTAGAATATTCTGTTCCTTGATGATTTTTATGTCTTTGCTCAGGATTTTTTTGCCTACATCAGTTAAGCAGGCAAGGCGGATGGTTCGTTCCTTTATTTTAGCCAGGGAAGTACGCTTATTTAATAATTTATTTACCCTGGTAGGGTCTATACCTTGCTTTTCAAGTTGGTCTAAAAACAGGGTGCCGCTTTTTAGGGCCAGCTCTATGGCCTTTTCGTCAGCATCAGGGTTATCTAGGGCCTTATGTCCGTCTTTGGTAATTATAAGCTCGCCTTTGTCTTTTTTGACCCATCCCCGCAGGGAGCTCCACTTTATGATATCACCCATAGGAATTTCTTTTTGTTTGGCGATCCGGGCCATATCCTGCATGGGCATCCGGCCTTTCTCTGCCAGTATCGAGAGTACCTGCCTTTCGGGAAGACCCTTTTTCATCTGGTCTTCAGCACTATCGGATAGGATTAGTTCTTTGCGTAAGTGTTCTTTTATGGTTAGCCATCCCTGTTCTTGAGCATAAGTTAATGTAGCTGCAACTTGGGGATGTTCTAATCCTGATTGAGTTTCAATTTGAGGGGTTGAAAGTTCCCGCTCTGAATCCAGGAGAGCTTTAAATACTTTCCATTGGCTCTTGCTGACTGTTTTTCTCATCTTTATTTTTTCTTTTTCATGCGGTTACGGACTATCTTATCGAATTTATCTCTAAGTTGTGTCTGTACACTTGTTTCCGGGATTAATTTTCCATTTATGATCACTTTATAAATCCTGGATGTCATCTGAAGAGGGCTGCCTGTCCAGATCACTACATTGGCCATTTTACCTGCTTCCAGTGAACCTACCATATCATCTATTCCCAGGATTTTTGCCGGGTAGATGGTTAGAGCTTTTAGAGCTTCCTCCTCTGCAAGCCCGTGTGCGACTGAGATCGCTGCCGGAAGAGGGAGGTTGCGGACATTGTAGCTGCCGCCGCCAAAGCCCCCGGTAGCAAATGCAAACATAATGCCCTTCTTTGCCAGCATCCCGGCAGCCCGGAAATATTTATCAAATGGTTCCCAGCGCCCCGGCTCGGCTGTAGTTCCTACCCAGATAAGCGGGATTTTTTCCTCAGCCAGCTTGTCGGCATATTTGTAAATACCTTTTCCTGCCTGAATGACCCCTTTTAAATTGTAATCCTTGATTATACTTATTGCATTACGCAGAGTGACTTCATCATTTGTCAGAAAGATCGCCCTGACTTTTCCGGTAACGACTGGGACCAGGGCTTCCATCTCAAGGTCCCGTTTGTTAGAGTTTTCTTTCCCGGTTTTTTCATTTTTCTTTTCTGTGTATTTTAAGGCTTTGGTCAGTTTTTCTTTTATCAGAGTAATAGTGCCGGATAGGGTAGTGGGGTATTTATTTTCTCCCCTGACTCCGATATTAAATATCTGGGCTGCATATTTTTTTATCACCATTTCATGAGCCAGAGTGCCTTCGAGGTTTAATATCACAGATTTTCCATTGATTATATTGCGGGACCCGCTTGTGGTCTGGACAGTAGTCACTCCTCCCATGCGGGTTACATCAATAGTATTATCCTCGGGATTAATGGCATCATAAGGGTCCATGTGCGGCGTGACAAGGCCTATTTCATTCTGGTCGTTTCCGGCCCCGGGGTATCCGGTTACTCCGACAGCAGTCATAAGAGCTATGATTCCGGGATAGACGTACTTGCCGCTTGAGTCGATAATCATTGCATCTGAGGGAGCTTTAATATCAATTCCGATCTTAAGGATTTTTCCGTTTTGGATGAGGAGGTCTCCGATTTTAATGGTCTTTCCAGAGACCGGAACAATGGTCCCGTTTTTTATCAGAATGGTTTCCTGGGAGAAGGCCAGGAGGGCTGCCAGGAAAAAAAGAAACAGGCTGCTTATAATATATGCTTTCTTATTCATCGTTCCCTCCCTGTACAGTGATACTGTCTTTTGTGTAGTCAAAATATATCTTACCTTCGATGATAGTCATAAGGCATTTTGTGAAGGAATCCAGGGGATGTTTGCTGAAAACCGCTAGGTCACCGTCCTTGCTTGTTTCAAGGCTTCCTACACGATGGTCGATTTCCAGGGCCTTGGCTGCATTCAGAGTGATCATTTTTAATATCTCGACTTCAGGCAGGTCATTGTATTTTAAAACCTTTGCTACATCCAGAAAAAGATAGCGGCTGACTCCGGGAGAAACAGAGTCGGTATTGACCACAATATTAACACCGGCATCAAACATGATTTTAAAACCCCAGGGATTACCGTCATAAGCTTCTTCTTTAAATCCCCAGGAGTCGACCCACCCTCCGTATGAGACTCCAGCTTCAGCCATTATGTCAGCCACTTTATAGCCGTCAATGCAATGGCTTATCTGCATAAGGTCCAGGTCAAATTCTTTGCAGAAATTTATCATCCAGACGATCTCGTCCGCCCGGTATATATGGCCGTCAATGCTTAACTTTTTTTCCAGGACCTGCTTTAATGTTTCCATTTTCAGGTCTTTTTTTGGCGGGATTAGGTCTTTTTTGCCAGCGGCTTTATCCTTTTCGAATTTGTCCCATTTGGCTTTATATTCGCGGGCTTCGATAAAGGCTTTCCGTGCTACATAAGCGTTTCCCATCCGGGTGGAAGGAGTTTTTCCTTTGCTCTGGCCGTAGGTGCGTTTGGGATTCTCTCCTAACGCCATTTTTAGCTGCTGGCGGGCGTCCTGAATGATCATTTCTTCAACCGGGGCATTGTATTTAAGTTTTATAGTGACATTAACTCCGCCGATAACATTAGCACTTCCGTGCATGGTCTTAATAGCGGTTACGCCGCCGGCCAGAGTTTTAAGGATGGAATCATGACCGGGGACAAGGACATCCTTCATCCATATCTGGGGTGTTACAGGGTCTGTCGCCTCATTAACATCAGACATGCCGGTAAGGGCGTAATGAACATGAGTATCGATAATACCAGGCATTATATATTTTCCGCTGGTGTCGATTACTTTAATTCCGGCCGGAATCAATACATCTCTGCCGATAGCTGTTATCTTGCCGTTGCGGATAACAATGGTTCCGTTTTCGATCGTTCCGTTGGTCATGGTCAGAATAGTTCCTCCTTTAAGAACCAGGTCCTGAGCTAGACCGGAGGCGGTAATAATAAGAATTAGGGCTGCTAATGAAACAAGTTTTTTTACCATGTTTCCTCCTTATATGAGAAAAATAAAAATTATCTTAATTGGAGATAATTCTATATGTTTTCCCCCTGACTTTGCAAGCCCTATATCCTACAGGAGTCCCCCTTTTTTATAAGCATCTGAGCATTAAGAAAGAATCAGGTCAGGTTATTTCAATTCTTATTGAAAAGATAAATCATTTTGAATAAGATGGTTTTATGGGTAATTTGATAGAGTCAAAGCAGGAGAAAATATGAAAAAAAATTGTAAAAAACTTAACCGGAGGCAGTTTCTTAAAAAACTGCCGGCAGCTGCAGCCGGAGTAGCTGTTTTTCCATCTATAGTCCCGTCTTCAGTTTTTGGGAAGCCGGGCCGCCCTGCCCCCAGCAGCCGGGTCGTAATGGCAGGCATTGGTTTCGGCATGCAGGGAATCCCCAATATGGAGAACTTTTTAAGCAAGGATGAAGTCCAGTGGGTCGCAGTTTGTGATTTAGATGAGGAACACCTGATAGAGGCGCGTGATATTGTCAATAAAGAATACGGAAATGAAGATTGTACTGTTTATCATGATTTTAGAATACTCTGTGAGCGCAAGGATATTGATGCTGTTTCCATTGCTGTGCCTGATCAGTGGCATGCCATTGTCGCAACCACCTGTGCTAGGGCAGGATTTGATATTTTTGGGGAGAAACCTTTGACTCACAGCCTGGTAGAAGGACGGACCCTTTGTGATGCTGTCAAACGTTACGGCCGTATCTGGCAGACCGGAAGCTGGCAGCGATCTGTAGCAAATTTCCATCAAGCATCGGAGCTGGTCCGGAACGGGCGGATCGGGAAGGTTAAAAAGATCGAGGTCGGATTACCCTCCGGCCACCATGATTTTGCCGGGACAAAAGGGCAGGAGACCATGGGATCTCCACCTGAACACCTGGATTATGATTTCTGGCTAGGGCCTGCTCCTTATGCTCCTTACTGCCCGGCCCGCGTGCATAGAAACTGGCGTTGGAATATGGACCTGGGCGGGGGGCAGTTTATGGACTGGGTTGGACATCATGTTGACATTGCCCATTGGGGTATGGGTTGGGATTATACTGGCCCGGTTGAGGTTCAGGGTACAGGAGAATATACAAGGGCTGGAGTATGGAACAGCCCTACCCGTTATTATGTAGAAACCCGTTATGCTGATGGAACTCCCATGATAGTCGCGGGAGGGTATCCTGAAATCCGCAGCGGTACAAAGTGGATCGGCGAATACGGCTGGGTCTGGTGTGACCGGGGCGGCCTGGAAGCAGATCCGATATCTTTGCTTGATGAGTTCATCGGCCCTGATGAAGAACGGTTATATAAAAGCAGGGACCATTTTCAAAATTTTCTGGATTGTCTAAAGCTGCGAAAACAGACCATTACTCCAGCTGAAGTAGCGCACCGTTCAGCCAGTGTAGGACACCTTGGTGTTATCGCTATTGAGCTGGGACGAAAAATTAGCTGGGATCCAAAAACCGAGACTATTAAGGGCGACCCTGAAGCTACCCGTTTGTTGAGCCGTGCTTACCGTAATCCCTGGCAATTAGGTTAGGAAAGAGGCTAATATGAAAACAAAAAAGAAAACATTCAACTCTAAATTATCTCTTTGGGTAACATTGATGCTGGGATTCTGTCTTTTCTCAGGAACAATTGTTCTCGAGCTTAATGCCGTCCAGTCCGGTCAAGACCTAAAGGATGTCCTTCGGCAGCTAACAACCTACAAGCAGGGCCGGAACGATGAATTAATTCTAAAACTCAATGATTATATTCGCAAATACCGGAAATCTCCTGAGTCCCGGGCAGTATGTGAGGGAGAACTTCTTTTTTTTCTTGACTCAGATGCCACCCTTGAAGCAAAGATGGAAGCCTGCCGGCATTTACGGATAATCGGAAGCGAAAAATCTGTGCCGGTGCTGGAAAAGAAACTCCTTAAAAAAGAGACTACGGATATGGCCCGTTATGTTTTGGAAAAGATTCCCGCTATTTCTGCTGAAAAAGCCCTGCTTAATGCCCTTTCCATAACCCAAGGGGATACAAGGCTGGGGATCATCTCTTCTTTAGGTCAACGAAGAGTTGCAGCTGCAGTAGCTCCTTTAGGAAGGCTGATACATGGATCCGAGGTCGAATCAGCCCTTGCTGCTGTGACCGCGTTGGGATGGATAGCTACTCCTGAAGCGGTTGAAGTTCTTGCGGAAACTTTAAGTACAACCACAGGAAATATTAAGATTCAAACAGTTTCATCCTTGCTGAAATGTGCAGAAAAATTTCAGCTGCAAGAGCAGCCAAAAAAAGCTGCTGAAATCTATGACGCTCTTTTATCTGCAGATATCCCGGCTTCATTACGCCGGGCTGCTGTGCGCGGCAAGATCTTGACAGGCGGCGCTAAAGCCGGCCTGATAATCCTTGATATTCTAAAAAGCGTGGATAAAGAAATTTATACTCCGGCTATTGGGATGATCAGTGATGATTTTGATGATTCATCTCTTAAAGCTGTATGTGATATATTGCCTGAGCTTCCGAAAGAAAATCAGGCCCAGTTATTAATGGTCCTGTCCCGGTTTCAGAGGCCAGAAGTACTGTCAGTTGTAAAAGAGGCAGTTAAAAGTCAGGAAAAAAGAGTAAGGATTGCTGCTCTGGAAGCGCTTTGTAGTCTTGGGGATGCTTCTATGGTGAGCTTTTTCTACCTTTATGCTGCTGAATCTACAGGAGTTGAACAAAGCACTGCCCGTAACAGTTTGTGGAATCTTAAAGGAGAGGGAGTAGATCAGGCCATCCTGGATGGATTAGAAAAAAACACAGATCCTCAACTTCGGAATGAACTTATCCGCTGTATTGAGGAGCGGCGGATTAAAGAGGGGCAACCTGTTTTATTTACCATAATCCGTGAAGCAGAGCCGGAAAACCGCATACAGGCCATAAAGGCGCTTAAAGTGCTTGCTGTTCCAGCCGATCTTTCCCGGCTTATAGACCTTATGCTGGAATTGCAGGGGGAGAGGGAACAAAATGAGATGACAGTGACAATCGCAGCTGTTGCCGGAAAGATCGCAGAGCCGCACAAGCGGGGAGCGGCGCTGGTTGCAATTATTCCTGAAGTTATAGATGTAAACATCCGGGCTGCCTTGTATCGTACCCTGGGGAAAATCGGTGATGACAGTACTCTGCCGGTCCTCCGCTGGGCGTTGGGGGGAAATAGCAGCGATATTCAGGATGCTGTAATACGAGCACTGGCGGAATGGCCTACCTTAACAGCCAGGGATGATTTATTCAGGATCGCAAAAGCTTCAAAAGATCCAACCCATCAGGTGTTGGCATTAAGGGCCTATATTCGTTTGATAGGAAGGGAAAAATTTCGTTTACCGGAGGCGGTTGTCAGCTCCTTACAAGCAGCGCTAAAAATAGCCCGGCGTTCGGAAGAGAAAAAAGCTGTACTGGGAATACTTCCAAAATTTATCTGCTTGGATGCGCTTGAGCTGGCAGAATCCTTGCTGGAAGACCAAGATGTAAAATCCGAAGCGCAGGCGGCAATAGAAAAGCTAAAAGAAGAGTTAGAGAAATAAATACAACTTAAACCAAGAAAGGAGGTATTTTTATGATAGAAGGAGCTCGATCAGGCGCTTCAACTTCCAGGTTAAGGTATGCTATGGTAGGCGGTGGACAGGGTGCATTTATCGGGGATGTGCATAGAAAATCCATTGCTATGGATGGCAGGGCAGAACTGGTTGCAGGCTGTTTTTCTCAGGATTTTGAAAATACACTGGCAACCGGGGAAATGCTCGATTTGAATAAAGAACGCTTGTACCGCACTTATCAAGAGATGATAGAAGCTGAAAGTAAATATGAGGATGGAGCTGCCTTTATTATTATTGCTACCCCTAACAATACTCATTTTCACATAGCTAAGATGGCCCTTGAGCATGGCTTTCATATCGTCTGCGACAAACCCCTTACTACAGACAGCATGGAAGCAGAAAAACTGGGCCGCTTGAGTGTAGAAAAAAACCTGCTTTTTTGTGTGACCTATGCCTATACCGGGTATCCTGTTGTCAAACATATGAGGGCTATGGTAGCTCATGGAGACCTGGGAGATATACATTTTGGCAATGCCGAATATCCCCAGGAGTGGCTGGCTACTCAGCTTGAAAAAACAGGGCAGAAACAGTCTGCCTGGAGGACTGACCCAAAAC
>CBFDDY010000004.1:0-28761 GCA_965603705.1 uncultured bacterium
AAGAAAAATATGCAGCGCAAATTCAAGAGACCAGATTAAGCAGACTAAGCAAAGAAAAAACAGAAGAAGTCATATCTCTAATGGAACTGTTAAATAACTCAGCAACCGAAAACAAAATCCCAGCATTTAAGCGGTTTGGAGCATTGTTTTCTAAAGCCGATGCCTATGATCCTATTATGTTCGAATCCGCAGTTATCGTATACCGGCCTGATATCTTTCAAAGCGTGTGGAAAGATGCTGCAGAACTAAGAAGAAGCGGGAAACTCCTGGAACTTGCAAAACATGTCAAATGCCCGGTGCTTGCAATCCACGGCGACTATGATCCCCATCCGGCTGACGGGGTAAATAAGCCTCTATCTGCCACTCTTAAGAGCTTCCGATTTATTCAGCTTACAAACTGCGGGCACAGGCCCTGGATGGAACGGAAGGCTAAGAAGGAATTTTATAAAATTCTTATATCAGAAGTTTTGTGAACATATGTACGAAATGTTAATCATTGACAGTATATGTTTTTTCTATGTATTATCGATGCCACAGCTCCAGATGGTGAAAATTTGGTGAAATTCCTATCGTGCGCCCTGAAAAGCTGTATGACAGCTGGAGACGGAGCAAAGGTCCGGGGTGAAACTCCCCGGTCTACTCAACTCTCTTGCTATTTCTTTTATTAATTGATAATTTATTGTCGATGATGTTTAGGGGAAAATTTGCATGAAGTGTTCCAAATGCGGTTTTGAGAATCCGCCGGACCTTTCTTATTGCGGAAAATGTGGAACGCAATTGGGTCCTCCTGAGGATATCTCAGCTCCTCTTACAAAAACAATCGAAGCGCCCAAAAAAGAACTCAACACAGGCTCTATTTTTGGGGACAGGTACCAAATTATCGAAGAGCTCGGAAAAGGAGGAATGGGCCGGGTTTACAAAGCGCTCGACACAAAAATCAAAGAAAAAATTGCCCTTAAACTCATCAAGCCTGAGATCGCATCAGACAAGAAGACCATCGAGAGATTCAGCAACGAGCTAAAGTATGCCCGAAAAATCCGCCACAAGAATGTCTGCCAGATGTTCGACCTCGGCGAATACCAGGGGACACATTTCATCACGATGGAATATATTGTCGGAGGTGATCTGAAAAGGCTGATCAGAAAGATGGGCCGGCTGAGCGCAGGCCAGGCCATCACTATCGCCAAGCAGGTCTGTGACGGACTGGGAGAAGCCCACAAGCACGCAGTCATTCATCGCGATTTAAAACCTCAGAACATCATGGTGGACGATGAAGGCAGCGCGCTGATCATGGACTTCGGAATTGCCCGATCGCTCTAAGGAAAAGGCATCACAGGAGCTGGTGTTATGATCGGCACGCCCGCCTACATGAGCCCTGAACAGGTCGAAAGCAAAGAAACCGACCAGCGCTCGGACATATATTCCCTCGGTGTAATCCTGTATGAGATGGTTACAGGAAAGGTGCCCTTTGAAGGGGATACGCCTTTCTCTATCGGAGTCAAACACAAAAGCGAGGTTCCCAAACCTCCAAAGGAATTAAATGAACAAATCCCAGACGACCTGAATCAAGTCATTATGAGATGCTTGGAAAAAGATAAAAACAAGAGATACCAGAGCACGGGCGAATTGAGTTCTGAACTGATCAACATCGAAAAGGGCCTTCCGACAACAGACCGGATCGTTCCCAAGGTCAGTCCCACTACTTCGAAGGAGATCACCGTCACCTTCCATCCAAAAAAGATTGTAATGCCTGCGTTGATAGCCATTGCTCTTATTGCTGCTGTCATTATCATCTCGCAGGTCCTTCCCAAAAAGGAAGCGGTTCCTGCCTTGCCAGCCGTACCAACTGTTGCTGTTCTTCCTTTCAAAGATTTAAGCCTTCAAAAAGATCAAGAAATTTTCTGCGAAGGCATGTCAGAATACATCATTTCAAAGCTAACAAAACTCAAAGAATTAAAAGTGATCCAAGGTGATTCTGCGATACACTACAAAAATGCGGAAAAAGGCCCTCAGAGTATAGGGAAAGAGCTCGAAGTCGATGCCATTTTGCATGGAAGTGTGCAAAAGGAAGGCAATAGTATTGTGGTGTTTGCAAAACTGATGAAGGTTGCGGATGGTTCAATAATCTGGTCAGATGATCTCACAGAATCAGAGGGAGAAGCCCTTAACATCCAGAACAATATTGCCTTACAGATTGCCGGACATCTTAAAACTGAACTTTCCTCTGATGAGAAGGAACAAATCGAGAAACAGCCGACCGAAAATATAGAAGCGTATAATCTGTACCAGATGGGCCGCCACTTCTGGAGAAAAAGAGGAGCAGAAAACGTTAAAAAATCCATCCAATATTTAGAAAAAGCAATTACAATTGATCCAAATTTTGCCCTGGCTTATGCCGGACTTGCCAATTCTTACATCAGCCTCTATTGGGGAAGGCCCCTGGAAGAAGCTATAAAGATCAAGGAATACGCATTAAAAGCCCTAGAATTGAATAATTCACTTGCCGAGGCTCATGTTGCTTTGGCAGATTTCAAGCTTGAACATGAATGGGATTTTAAAGGAGCCAAACAAGAATTTGAGCAGGCGATAGCCTTGAATCCCGGATACGCCACAGCCCATCATTGGTATGGGCGCTATTACTGGTGGACAGGCGAGACGGATAAAGCCATCGCTGAAATCAACTTAGCCCAAGAGCTGGATCCTCTCTCCCCCTCTATACATCGGAATCTTTCCTTGTCTTATATTATAGCAGAACAGTACGACCTGGCAATTGAGGCCCTAAATCGGGTGCTGGAGATTGATCCAAATCACATCCAGGTTCACCTCTATTTTGGCTTGTGCTATCTAGGCAAAGCTATGTATAACGAGGCCTTGGAAGAGTTAAAAAAAGAATTTGGTCCGGATTCTCTTGAAGCAAAATATTGGGGTCTGTTCATACGTGCTTTACATGGAGAAACTGATAAGGCCAGAGAATGGATCGAGCAAATTGAAGAACAAACAAACTGGGAGAGTATAATCTCTCCTTTTAATATGGCTTGTTCCTGGGCCGTGCTTGGCGAAACGGAAAAAGTTTTTTTCTTTCTGGATAAGGCCTATGAAAAACGCGACGTTGGTATGTTTAGCTTAAAAACAATACCTTATCTGGATGATTACCGCTCAGATCCCCGGTATGCCCAATTGCTCAAAAAAATGGGATTAGAATAAGGATTATTTTCTTTTCAGCTTCTCTGTATATTTTATCTATATTCTTTTAAATGCATGTAGTTTTTTTATTACCGCTACTATTTTACATTGTATGAAAATCATTAGACAGAAAAACACTTTTGTAATAAACTAATCTAAAACCAGTCTAAAAAGTATGGCTTTCTGTTCCTGAATAATCAGGATGGAAATTAAGCAACCACTTGGTTTTTTTAAGGAGATAAATCATGAACGATATAAACTTGAACTATGCTCCGGTTTGCGGGATATACTGCGGCAGCTGTAGCTTCCTGGGAAAGGATTGCCAGGGTTGCGGGTATGTTAAAGGTAAACCGTTTTGGACAGAGCAATTGCCAGCAAAGATCTGCCCCCTGTACGACTGCTGTAAAAACCAGCAACAGCTTGAGCATTGCGGGCTGTGCCCGGATTTTCCCTGCAAAACTTTCTTCGAGCTGCGTGATCCTAACCTGAGTGATGAGGAATTTAATCATTCTCTTGCAGAGAGGCAAAAGGAATTAAAAAGGAGAACTGAAGTCGGGACTGACAAGTGGCTGCAAGAAAAATCCGGCATATAACCTTACTATTGCCTGAAGCTCATTTTTTCTATAGAATAAGCAGGAAAATCAAACTTTAAGTACAAAGCAAATGACAGAACAAAAAAATTATTATCAATTGGAAAAAAATATCCTCAAGTACAAGGAAAAGATAGATAAGCTACTGGAAAATGAAGAGACAATAGATAAAAAAGAAATCGAACAGCTGAAAAACAAAATATCTACAGAATGGAACCGTATCCAACCGGATCTTACTCCCCTTCAGTATGTCCAGATCGCCCGCCATCCCCAGAGGCCCTACACTCTTGACTACCTTAACCACTTGACGGATGATTTCCTTGAATTTCATGGTGACCGCCGCGCCGGTGATGACCCGGCCCTGGTTACCGGTTTTGGTTTTTACCGCGGCCGGTCAGTCGCTTTTATCGGGCACCAGAAAGGACGAACGACCAGTCAGAGGATCGCCCGAAATTTCGGGCAGCCGAATCCGGAGGGCTACCGTAAAGCCCTGCGTATTATGAAACTGGCCGAGAAATTCGGCTTTCCTGTTGTGACTCTGATCGATACACCCGGGGCATATCCCGGCATCCAAGCAGAAGAGCGGGGCCAGGCGGAAGCAATTGCCAATAACCTGAAGGAGATATCAAAGCTTAAAGTACCGGTAATAAATATAGTCATCGGCGAAGGGGGCAGCGGCGGGGCCCTGGCAGTCGGAGTCGGGGATGTACTCCTGATGCTGGAAAACTCCTTCTACTCTGTCATATCGCCAGAGGGCTGTGCTGCTATTCTCTGGAAGGACCAGACAGCTGTTGAGCAAGCCGCAAATAATTTAAAGTTCCTGGCAAAAGACCTTATTAAACTCGGCATTGCAGACAAAATCATTCCGGAACCGGCTGGCGCAGCTCACATTGACTGGGAATTAACATTTAAAAATGTAGATAAGCAATTGCATCAGACTCTAAAAACAGTAGAGGATCAGGCGCCGGAAAAAAGGCTTCAAGCAAGATATGACAAATACAGACAAATAGGAATTTATGCTGAAAAATGAGTAGCAAAGAGAGCAAAAAACAAGTTGCTGGCATTAAAGGGACAAAAGATATACTTCCCCTGGAAGCAAGAAAGTGGCAGCAAGTAGAAACTGTGATCAAAGCCTATTGCGAGCGTTATGGATACCGGGAAATCCGCACTCCGGTCTTTGAAGCTACAGAGCTTTTTCAAAAAGGAACTGGGGAGACCTCTGATATTGTCATGAAGGAGATGTACAGTTTTGTGGACAAAGGCGGCCGCTCTCTGACCTTAAGGCCTGAATATACACCGTCTATAGTACGCTCTATAATCGAACACAGGCTTTATCTTCAACCTCAACCGATGCGGTACTATTATATCGGACCGATGTTCCGTTACGATAAACCGCAAAAAGGGCGTTACCGCCAGTTTCATCAGCTGGATATCGAAGTCTTCGGAGAAAAAGATGCTGCCGTTGATGCCGAGATCGTTGAGATGGCCTCTAGCCTGCTTAGTCTGTTAAAAGTCAAAGGAACAAATATCCTGGTAAATTCTGTCGGGTGCCGCAAATGCCGGCCGGGCTATCATAAAGAGTTGAGGCATCAGGCCGAGTTGGCACGTGATTCCTTGTGCTCTGACTGCCAGCGTAAAATATCCACCAATCCCCTGCGGATATTCGACTGCAAGGAAGAGTCATGCCGGGAAATAACACAAGGATTTCCAAAAATTACAGATTTCCTCTGTCAAGAATGTGACGAGCATTTTAGGAATTTCTGCGCTTATCTTGATCTTTATGGATTAAAATATAAAGTTGAACCCCGTCTGGTGCGCGGCCTTGATTATTACACAAAAACCACTTTTGAAATCGTATCTACCGCATTAGGAGCCCAGGATGCTATTCTCGGGGGAGGGCGATATGACGATATGATAAAGGATTTCGGCGGGCCTGATATCTGCGGAATAGGATTTGCTCTGGGAGTAGAGAGGCTGCTTTCCCTGGTCCCTGAAGAAAAGGAACCTGAAAACATTGTGTATTTGGTCTGTCTAGGCGAAGAAGCTAAGAAAGAAGGCATGCTGTTAGCCCAATATTTCCACATAGAAAATATTGAATGCCTGCTTGAATACAAGTCCCGCAGCATGAGCAAGCAGATGAGCAGGGGGAATAAAATCGGGGCAGCCTGGGTGTTGATAATCGGTGAGGATGAGATAAAGAAAAAAAGAGTTCAGTTAAAAAACATGGCATCCGGAGAACAAAAAGAAGTTTCCCGGGAAGAAGCGCTGCATATTATCAGGGGAAAGATATGAGATCCAAGCATACAAATAATTGGCAACGGACACATTACTGCGGGGACCTGCGGCTTAAACACTGCGGAGAGGAAGTGACTCTTTGCGGCTGGGTCAACCGGCAGCGGGATATGGGCAACCTGATATTTCTTGACCTCAGAGATAGAGAGGGGCTGATCCAGGTGGTCATTTCTGCAGATAAAAAACATCTTCTGAAAACAGCTGGTACTTTGAGGATGGAGTATGTTCTTGGAATCAAAGGCAAAGTAAAAGACCGGGGAGAAAAGCTGCGTAATGCTGAGCTCCCTACCGGAGATATTGAAGTCGAAGTGGAGGATATGAAAATTTTCTATACTTCTGAAGAACTTCGCTTCAAATACCGCTATCTTGACCTTCGCCGCCCTTCCCTGCAGAAAAACATCAAACTCAGGCACAAGGCTGCCTTAATGGTCAGAAATTTTCTGAGTAAAAATGGGTTTTACGAGATAGAAACTCCTTTTTTGACCAAGTCAACGCCTGAAGGCGCCCGGGACTACCTTGTGCCCAGCCGGAAATACAAAGGCAGGTTTTTTGCTCTGCCTCAGTCCCCCCAGATATTTAAGCAGCTTTTAATGATATCCGGATTTGACCGTTATTTCCAGATCGTCCGCTGTTTCCGGGATGAAGACATGCGCGCTGACCGGCAGCCTGAGTTCACTCAGATCGATATTGAAATGAGCTTTAGCGACCGGGAGGAGCTTTTCTCTCTGACAGAATCGATGATGGCAAAACTTTTTGCCCTTATAGGGGCGAAGGTGGAGCTGCCATTCCCCCGATTCACATATGCAGAGGCTATGGAAAAATATGGTTCAGATAAACCTGATCTGCGTTTTGGCATGGAAATTCAGGATTTTACGGAAACAGGAAAACTGATTGATTCGCATGTTATCAAGGGCGCTCTTTCAGCTGGCAGTGAACTCAAATGCCTGATATTAGAAAATGCGGGTGGACTTTCCCACAGCCAGCTGGATAAGCTGAACCGAAAAGCACGCGATCTAGGCGGCAAGGGAGTCATCTGGGTCAAAAAAGACGGAGGCTTTAAATCTTCCCTGAAACTGGAGGATAAGGATTTTGAACTTATCTGGAAAAAAGCAAAGGCTGAAGACAAAGACCTGATTCTTTTTGTTGCGGATGAGAAAGAAAAGGCTTTGCTTATACTTGGAGATATCAGGCTGGCCTTTCAGGCTGCCGAATTGCAGCAATCAAATAAATATAAATTTGCCTGGGTTACAGACTTTCCCCTTTTTGAATGGAGCAAAGAAGAGCAGCGTCTTGTGTCTATGCATCATCCGTTTACATCCCCCCTTGCTGAGGACATTAAATATCTTGAAAAAAAGCCGGAACGGGCAAGAGCCCAGGCCTATGACTTGGTGCTGAATGGAGTGGAGATCGGAGGAGGCTCTATCAGGATAAATGACCCGAAGCTTCAGCAGCAGATATTTAAAACCCTGAAGTTGGATCCGGAGGAAATGGTAGCAAAATTCGGATTTTTTCTGGAAGCACTAACATTCGGGGCTCCTCCTCACGGCGGTATTGCCCTTGGTTTTGACCGGATTGCCATGCTGCTTTCCGGGGAAAAATCCATCCGGGATGTCATCCCCTTCCCTAAAACAACCAGCTCGCTCTGCCTGCTGACAAATTCCCCCTCCAGTATCAGAAAGAAGCAGCTCAAAGAACTTGGGCTTGATATAGTTGAATAATTCAGGATAATAGATAATTGAAATTAAGGAGGGAAAAATGAATAAAAGAATCACTCTGGTTTGTTTCTCAGTTTTTATGGTTTTTATTCTTTCTAATTGTGCCCCATCCAAGCTGAGCGTAGAGGATGCTCAGGGCCTCTTAGAAAAAATCAGTGCTTCCCCGTTAGGCATAACATTCAAGGCAGACAGCGCTAATATTGTCATCGAACCGGACAAAGAAAAATCCGGCCGCTTTATCGTGACTTATAAAAACCCGGATTGTTCCCTTAATACTGCTATATACAAACACATGAATTTCTCGATCCCAGAATTTGATATCCCCATAACAATTGAAGAACTGGTGTACGCTTACAGTCCTTCTGATAATTCTTGTTATGTGCAGTCTGTAAAGGGCATGGAGTATTCTCTTGATCCGGCAAAGTTCACCCCGGGTCAAATGGCCGGAGAAGCTAAGGTGAAGACTGAAAAAATTCCTAAGATGTATTTCGACTACTACTTCGGCAATCTGGTATTTAGTAACTATGATATCAGCCCTTTACTGGAATCAAAAGACAAAAGCTTTATTGAGGTATTGACCGGCCTCATGGAAGTCAACACGGACCTTAAAACATCGCTTGAAGATATGAAAATTGGATTTGATATGACCCTTGAGGAAAAAGTTACGATGACTTTGGCAATCGAAGAGGCCGAAAGCCTCATATCTTTTGCCCCGGAATTTGTCCTGTCTTTTTTTAATCAGGAAAAAGAGACCTCTCCCTTTCCCAAACTGCTTGAAGAAGGTAAGCCTTTTATGAAAGTTGAATCAAGTCTTAAAAATATGGCCGTATCTTTTCAGGGCCCTAAAAGCAATTTCAATAGTAGAGTTGACAATATGGGGATAACCTATACAGTCGAACCTGCAGCGGGGAAAGATTCCATTGATTTTGGGATTGATTGGAACCTTGAGGGCCTGCAAGTAACAGGATTAGAGAAGAAAGCAATTGAATCTTTAATCAATCTTAATAAACTGGACTTCCATTTTGCCCTGGAACATCTGTCACCTGAACTTATTGAAGCTTACTTTGAACTTATCAAGACTGCCCAAACAATGGGCATTTCTCCTGATCCTGCTAAGCAGCAGGAATTAGCTATGAAAGGGCCAGCCCTGGCAGGAACATTTATGAGTTCAAAACCTATTATATCAATTTCCATCTCTCCTCTTGACCATAGATTGGTTAAAATTACAGCAGAAGGAAAATTTCAGTTTATCACCATGGGGCCTCCGGTCGGGAAGGCGACTGTAAACCTCTCTAATGTTGAAGAAATGGCAATAAAACTTAAGGCTGAGGATGTTTTTCCGGCAAAGGAAATTGATGGCTTCCTCCAGAAGCTCAAAGAATTATTCGTGCTGGATGAAAATGGAGAAGGGACTCTCACCTTTGAATTAAAAGAGGGTGATCCGTCTCACTTCTATCTGAACGGAAAACAGAAGAAATTTTAGGAGAAACGCTAAAACAGCGATTTAAGCGGCCGAGTTTCTTTTATCAAAGTTCCGATTATTGCCAGAAATGTGAATAAAAAGACCATCCAAAAAGCTATTGTTGCAGCCTGAGATAAAAACTGGTTCAAATGGAATGATACATTTTCTACCGGGAAAAGATACATTTTAAAAAAAGTATTGGAAAAAGGATACAAAAGGCCGACTATAGCTCCGCAGACAGCGCCGAGAGAGATGCGTTTACCTATGGATGCTCCCCCTGCCCAGGAAGTAACTGCGGCGGCGGAAAAACCAGGTACCCAGACTGCTATCCACCATATCTCCCTCATGGCCGGAATATAGCCGGATAATTTCAAGTAGAGTATATCCACAAGAGATAGAAATCCAACCCCGGCGATCGCACAAAGGGGGGCCTGCCAATTCCTCGGCCTCAAACCAAAGCGGTGCTCCCTACGTTTTTTCAGGCGCCGCTGTATAGTTAGCGGGAAGTTATAGAACATATCAAATACTGTATGTTCCAGCAAAGCCCCTCTTTCGCCAAAAATGGGCACTATATGTACAGCTCCGGTCGCCCAATGCCCGGCCATAAAACGGGCAAGGTCGGGATAGCGGTATGCCATCTGAATAGGAAAGGCCAGATAGCCGATATATTTAAAAAAGCTTAAAAAGAAGGCAACATTATAATCTTTAAAATTTCTTTCCCGGATAACCAGAAAGGTCACATACAAGCCGCGTATAAGAGAACCGGGAGATATAGGAGTAACCTGAAAGAGGCCCAAGATTAAACCGGCATGAACTGATGCTTGCTGCCAGGATAATTCCGGATGTAATTTTACATAAACAACAGCAACAATCACAGAAACTATCTGGGTAACCGGCAGCGTACAGACATGGACAGCCAGGCTTTTAAGATATTTCTGGATAAACGGTTCTTTTATCTTGGAGTTGATGTTAGCTGCCTCATCCGGTGTAAGCATACCGTTTTTTTGCCCTTGAGCTACCATATCCCGCAGCCATTGCTCCCGTTCTGCAGACTTAAAATAAAGCCTTACAGGCCTGATAAAGATATTGTCCAGCGATTGTCTGAAGTATCTCCAGTCTGAACAAGCCCGGTGTATTCCAGGCGGTAGAAAAGAAAGCGGAAGATGAACATAGTATCTTCCGGAATGCTTGCTCAATGTTTGAGTGCGTTTTTCGCTTATACGCCCTGCCCTGAGCCAGCCTATAAGAGCCTCGGCAATATGCGCCCGGGCCGCTTTCCTAAAATACTTATGGCTGACAAGCAGGCGCTTGTAATGCTGCCTGAAGTTTTTGTGTCCAAATAGTTTCCGCAGAAATTTGCCGAGAAAAGGTATAAGACCTAAAAGGTAAAAAATTGCAGCGGGGAATTTTTTCCTGTTCAGTTTTTTTTCAGTTTTTTCGTCTATTAAATTACGAATTCTCCAGGATTTGACACTACTGGCAATAATGGAGGACCATAACTTGCCGCTGTAGAGAAGTTTTATATGATTATGAGTGATATCCGGTAAAGAGCTGCGATATGATTTCTCCAAATGTTTGAGCTCTTTTAAGACATCTTCCATGCCTCTAAAAGCACTGGCGTTTTGTTTAATAAATCCGTTAAGTTTTTTTAAGTCGCCGCGATCAAACTGTACTAGGCTGCCCCTTCCTATACCTTGAATAATAAGTTTAAAATCAGCCGGGCTCATCGGCAGGAAGGGAAGCAAGGCCAACCCTGCCCGGAAGTCAACAGCCGTGTTTCCTTTAGCCGGGTCATCATCGTATTTAAGGCGCTTGAGAGCATTGGGCTGACTTTTGCAGGTCCACCAGTTATACTGGCGGGCAAGCTCATAGGCGCCCATATCGTGCAGGAGCTTGACAAGGTTTACCATAAATGTCTTTTTGGCACGGTATTCGGCAGACCCAAGTTTTTCTCCTCCATCCCCAACTTTCCATTTTTTCCTGGCGTCCAGGTTATTGTCTACTTCGAACCGCCAATTCCGCCCTTCGATCCATTCGCTTATCTCGCCGCAACTGCCCAAAACAGGGTCTATAAAAGTAGCCAGGATATTGACTACTGCTTCTTCCGACCCGAACCGAATTTTTGCTCCTCTGCGGATAAGCCTCTGCCAAATAGCTCCAGCCCGGGCTGCATCCGGATTGACTTGCGCAGAAAAAGGCCCCTGAAAACCGAGGGCATAGATGAAGTTGCGAAAAACTCTTGCAAACCCTGAAGGAGGAATCAGGATCTTCATGGCATAAAACTTGCCAGGTTCAAGCCCCGGTATCTGCCCTTCTGGAAACATGGTGTCAAGAATTTTTACCCGGTAGACCTGGCCGGCAAAACCGCCGCCTATAAATTTGTCTATTTCTAATTTAACCCCCCCTTCTCTTGCCGGGGCTAATCCTTTTAAGTCATAGTTAAGTATTTGTCCCGGTTCATATCGCTTCACTCGCAGAGGACGGAGAGTTTTTTGGGAGCGGTAAAGGATTTCAAGTTCTGGGATTATGTGAAGGGAATATTCTACATTTTTCATAAAAGATCTTTTTTATCCATCTTTTTTAGTTTTTCGACAATAGTTTTGACTTTTTGATCTTGATCTTTCCGGCAGATAAGCAGAGCATCCTTTGTGTCTACAACTATTAGATCTTTCACTCCCACAAGTGCTGTTAGTTTGCCCGGATTATACAGGATGCAGTTTTCAGCTTCCAGGAGGATATTTTCTCCCCTGCTGACATTATTGTTTTCATCTTGTTTCCAGATATCAGCCAGAGCTGACCAGGCCCCTACATCGGACCATCCGAAATCACCTGCACCCATAGCAACTCCCTCAGCTTTTTCCATAAGAGCATAATCAATGGAAGTGGCAGGTATTTTTTCGAAGATTTCTGCAAGCTGTGCCTGGTCGTTTTCGCGAAGCGCTTCCAGCATCTGGGTCCAGAAGGGAAATATTTCAGGGGCGTATTTTTCAAGTTTCTCGGCAAAAACATCAGCCCGCCAGAGAAACATCCCTGAATTCCAGAAATAATTCCCGGCTTTTACAAAGGATTTAGCCTTGTTATAGTCAGGCTTTTCTTTAAACTCCCGGACCGGATAGAAATCTTCTCCCTGTACTCTGGAAGAATCTTTTTTAGAAAAACAAATATAACCAAAGCCTGTCGAAGGAAAACTGGGGGGGATTCCAAATGTTATGATCTGTTTCAGTTTCCGGGCGGCTTCTGCAGCTGATGTAATCTTTTCCAGGAAAATTTTTTCATCTTTAATAAGATGATCTGCAGGGAGGGCTGCCACAACACCTATCGGGTTTTTTAAATAAATAACTGCTGTAGCCAGGATCAATGACGGGGCTGTATTTCTGCCTTGCGGTTCTACCAAAAAATTTTCTCCAGGAATATCCGGCAGGAGGCTTTTGATGACCTGTGTGTGCTTTTCCCCGGCAATGGTGTAGATATTAGTCTTCGGTATTTTAGGCAGGAGGCGGTTGACTGTTTCTTCGATCATACTTTTTTCACTGATAATGGGAAGGAATTGTTTGGGTTTTTGCTTGCGGCTTAACGGCCAGAAACGCGTACCGCTGCCACCTGCCAGTACTACTGCATAAATATCCATATCAGTTTTCCTTGGCTATCTTGCGGATGGCGTCTTCAATAGTGCCCTCGACTTCTTTGCGCATTGAATCGAGTCCTTCCTGGCTTTTGGACTCAAAACGCAGGACTAAGGAACCCTGAGTGTTTGAGGCGCGTACAAGGGCCCATCCTGAAGGATATATAGCCCGAACGCCGTCGATATCAATTATCGGGTATTTCTGAGATAGTTTGTTCTTGACTTCTTCTACGATCTTAAATTTGACTTCATCGGAAGAGTATACGCGGATTTCAGGGGTGACATAGGTCTCGGGCAGGTCAGAGAGCAGCAAGGATAGTTTTTTATCTGAGCGGGAAAGGATCTCCAGGACCCGGGCCGATGCATAAATGGCATCATCAAATCCGAAGAACCGGTCCGCAAAAAAGATATGTCCGCTCATTTCTCCGGCCAGGAGAGCATGTTCTTCTTGTATTTTTTTCTTGATCAGGGAATGGCCAGTTTTCCACATGATCGGCCGCCCTCCCAGCTTTTCTATCTCATCATAAAGCAACTGGGATGCTTTGACTTCTGAGATTATTGCTGCACCTGGATTTGCTGGGACAATATCCCGGGAGAGGAGGATCATCAGTTTATCCCCCCATATGATATTTCCAGCATCATCAATAACTCCGATGCGGTCACTGTCTCCGTCATAAGCAAATCCCAGGTCTGCTCCTGTTTCATCAACTTTTTTAATAAGATCTTCAAGAGCTTCAGGCAGAGTGGGATCAGGATGATGGTTGGGAAAATTGCCGTCCATCTCACAATAGAGCTCGACAACTTCACAGCCCATCTCTTTAAAAATCGGCACCGCTACTGCTCCGCCGGTTCCATTTCCAGCATCTACTACGACTTTAAGTTTTGTCTTAAGCTTGATATTATTTACCACATAATCGTGATATTCAGGATTGATGTATAGGGTCGTGACTTTCCCTTTTTTATCTGAGATAAGTTTATCCTTTTTGATCAGCTGAAATATTTCCTGAATATCATCACCAAAAAGGGTTTGCTTGCCAGCCATTATCTTGAATCCATTGAATTCCGGGGGATTATGTGAGCCAGTTATCATTACTCCAGATTCTAAATTATTGTTATAAATGCTGAAATACAGCAGGGGAGTTGGAATCGTTCCCAAATCGACGACATCACAACCCGTGGATATAAGGCCGCGGATAAGACTTGTGGCAAAGGCCGGAGAGCTGAGGCGGCAATCTGCTCCCACT
The DNA here is from genome assembly GCA_965603705.1 of uncultured bacterium. Taxonomy (GTDB): domain Bacteria; phylum Acidobacteriota; class Aminicenantia; order Aminicenantales; family Aminicenantaceae; genus JAUVXM01. The sequence goes on from CBFDDY010000004.1 coordinate 14,109, forward strand.
GCAACCTGCTGACACTTCCTGCCGCGCAAGGATGTTCCTATTCCTTTGCCCAGTATTTCAACTTTTTCTTCAGTCAGGTCCTTACCAACAACACCTCTAATATCATATTCTCTGAATATTTCCGGATTTAATCCCATATATACCCTCCTTCAATATCTCCTTGTAAAAATCAGAATAAGTCTTTGTTTTTCAACTGACTAAGGTTTTTCTCTATTTGCGGCCATTTGTTTTGGCAATCAAAGATGAATTCAATAAATTCACGGACAGCACCTTTTCCCCCGGGTTGCTGGCAGATAAAATGGCTGTGTTTCATGATCTCTGCATGAGCATCAGCAACAGCTCCAGAAAATCCAACCAGCTTGATGACTGGCAAATCTCCTAAATCATCTCCTATATATGCTGTCTCCTCAGCCTGAAGAGAATGTTTGTCAAGGATCTCAAAAAAGACTTTCTTTTTGTAGATAATCCCCTGGTAAAGCTCTGTAATCTTGAGTTTTGCAGCCCGGATTTTTAAGCCTTCCGAGGTTTTACCAGTAATGATTCCGGTTTTGAATCCGGCTAAACGTGCCATAAGAATGCCCATGCCGTCTCTTACATGATATGATTTTATTTCCCGGCCATCCGGAAGAACAAAAAGCGAACCGTCCGTCAGAGTTCCGTCCACATCCATAAGTATCATTTTAACTCTTTGGGCGCGTTCTTTGTTATTCATTGGTCAGGTTATTAAAGTTAAATCATTTCTGTTCGCCAGAGGTCATGAAGATGGATTATCCCCAATACTTCATCGTCTTTATTTGTTACAATGAGAGAAGTTATTTTGTTTTTTTCCATAATATTTAAACCTTTTGTAGCTAACTCCTCTTTGTCTATAGATTGAGGATTGGGAGTCATGCACTGTTCAGCAGTTTTTTTTGTCAAAGTTTCCCCATGTTTTTGCAGCAAGCGCCTTACATCTCCATCAGTAATAATCCCAATAAGCTTATTTTTATCATCAACAATACAGGTCATCCCCAGATGCTTGGAAGACATCTCTTTCAGTACTTCCAGCATAGGTGCATCCCGGGAAACCGAAGGGATCTGGCGGCCTTTATGCATCAAACCTTCTATTCTGGTCAGTTTCTTGCCCAACTGGCCCTTTGGGTGAAATAAAGCAAAGTCCGTTTTGCTGAAGCCCTTTTTTTTCATAAGGGCAATCGCAAGTGCATCTCCCAAAGCAAGGAAAGCGGTTGAACTGGAGGTAGGTATCATTCCGCCCGGGTCTGCTTCTCTCTCTATTTTTACCTCTAGGGTGATGTCACTGTACTTAGCCAACTTCGATTTCTTATTTCCGGTAATACCAATGAGTTTAATCCCGATTCTTTTGACAAAATCCAATATATCAACAATCTCGCGGGTGTCACCACTATAGGAGAGGGCCAGCATGATATCTTTATCTATGATCATCCCGAGGTCTCCATGCCCAGCTTCGACCGGATGGACGAATATGGCAGGCGATCCACAGCTTGAGAGAGTGGCTGCGATCTTTCGGGCTACTAAGCCTGATTTCCCTATCCCTGTAACTATAATCCTGGATTTCGCCTGGGATAGGAGTTCGACAGCATGGCTGAAGTTTTCGTCTATTTGTTCCACCAGTGCCTGGACTGCATGGGATTCGATCTTCAGCACATCTTGTGCAATTTGAATTATCTCGTCTTTTTTCATGATAAAAAAATCACCTTTTGACCATTTTGTTTTCGTTGTAATATTTATTTCTAATCGACATTTTTTATGAATTATTCAGGTAAACTAATTTTAGTATAACTATTTTTTCTCCAACTGTCGACTGCAAACTGAACAACCTTTGATTCTTGAGCAATCCAGGCTGCATTAAATCAATTTATCGTTTATATTACTGCCTTCTTTAGCCGCATGACTTGCGCTAGCATGCTTTGTAAATCTCTTATATTAAACGAATTAGGTCCATCTGAAAGGGCTTTGTCAGGCCTGTTGTGGGTTTCAATAAAGAGGCCGTCCGCCCCGACACTTATGCCGGCCTTGGCAATATAGGGTATAAAATGGGCCTCGCCTCCCGATGAAATTCCTTTTCCCCCCGGTTTTTGAACACTGTGGGAAGCATCAATGACAACCGGAAATCCCCATTCTCTCATGATCGGGATAGAGCGAACATCAAAAACCAAGTTGTTATAGCCGAAAGAGGTCCCTCTTTCCGTAAGTAAAATATCTTCGTTCCCCTGGCTGAGGATTTTATCTACGGCATTTTTCATCTCATCCGGTGATAAAAATTGCCCTTTTTTAATATTTACAGGCTTTTTACTACGAGCAGCTTCCAACAGCAAGTCGGTTTGCCTGCAGAGGAAAGCCGGGATCTGGATAATATCCAACACTTCTGCGGCTCTTTGGACCTGGCTGGGTTCATGCACATCTGATAATACCGGTACATCCAGCTCTTCTTTTATCTTCCCCAGAATGCGCAGTCCTTCCTTTAATCCGGGTCCACGATATGATTTTAAGGAGGAACGGTTGGCCTTGTCAAAAGAAGCTTTAAATATAAACGGTATTTGAAACTCTGCGCAGATGATTTTAATTTTTTTAGCCAGCTTAAAGGCATGGTCTTCATTTTCTATAACACAAGGGCCGCTGATCAGAAAAAAAGTATTGCGGCCGCCGATAATGACATTTTTTCCGACTTTAATCTCTTTGGTTAAGGTGCTCATATCAGACAGTACCTTCTTGTATTTTCTTTTCCACCTTGATTATATCCTCTGGAGTATCAACACTCAAGGTAGAATATAAAGTTTCAAGGGCTTTAATCCGAAATCCGTTTTCCAGCGCTCTAAGTTGTTCAAGATCCTCCATCTTTTCAAGCCGGGAAGCAGGGAGCCGGTTGAAGCGGAGGAGAATTTTTTTTTGATAGCCATAGATGCCTATATGCTGCCAGAAATAATCCGAGGCTTGAAAAGGAACCGGGCAACGGGAAAAATATAGAGCAAACCCCTGCTCATCGATCACAACTTTGACTATATTTTTATCTTTGTGAAGAGAGAGGTCCTTTGTTTTTAAAACCAAAGTAGCCATGGGCAGGGAATCCTCCTGTAAGGCTTCCACCAGGGAATCGATCATTTCAGCTTTGATAAGGGGTTCATCCCCTTGAATATTTATTATTATTTGGGAATCGATATCGTATGCAACTTCTGCAGCCCTTTCCGTACCAGAAACAATGGAAACAGACGTTTTTATCGCTTCCGCTCCAAAGGCCTTAGAAGCCGTAACTATTCTTTCATCGTCGGTTGCGATTATGACACGGGAAAGGCTGGGGGCGCTGCAGGCCCGCTCATACACCCACTGGAGCATTGGCTTTCCCAGGATCATAGCCAGAGGTTTCCCGGGAAATCTTGTTGATCCATAGCGGGCCGGGATAATACCTACAGCTTGTCTCAAATCTTGTCCTCAAGCTTTACATCCTCTTTTTCTAAGGGCTTGCTTTCCTTTATGGAGTTTGGGGCCTTATCAGTTGTCTGGCAATTTGCCTCAAGATAAGCGCCTTCCTCAATAGAAAGTTTTGGGGAGATAATATTGCCGAAAACGCGGCCGCTTGATTGGATCTCTACTTTTTCCTTGGCGTGAATATGTCCTCTGGTTTCTCCACTGATAATAATATTCCCAACTTTAACATCAGCCTCAACTTTACCGTTTTCACCTACGATCAGAATGGAATCGGAATTTATTTTTCCCTTAAAATAGCCGTCGATTCTGAAGGATCCTTTAAACTCCAATTCACCATCAATTTTGGTGTTTCTATCAAAAAATCCCGTGATACTTGTTTCATCAATATCTCTTTTCTTTTCTTTCATTATTTAACTCCTTTTAATTTATCATAAATACGATTCAATTCATCAAGAGAAAAGTAATGGATTTTAATGATCCCCTTCTTTGCACTGCCGGATATTGCCACTTTTGTGCTCAGCAGTTTGATGAAATCATCCTGAAGCGCTATCAGGTCAGGATCAAGAGCTGGTTTTTGCTTCTTTTGCGGTTGATCCTTGATTTTACTGATTGTTTTTTCGATATTGCGGACCGATAGACTATTTTTAATGATTTGGCGGGCAAAGGAAACCTGAACTTCCGGCTCTTTGATCGTGATCAAGGCTCGGGCATGTCCCATAGAGAGCTGGTTTTGTGACAGCATTTCCTGAATTTCTTCAGGCAGCTTGAGCAAACGCGTGTAATTAGCAACAGATGCTCGGTCTTTTCCCACTTTTTCAGCGACTTCTTGTTGGGTATAATGGAGGTCCAAAGTCATTCTCTGATACGCTGCGGCAATTTCCATGGGATTTAAATCTTCCCTCTGCAGGTTCTCGATCAACGATGCTTCATGCTGCTGTGATTCGGTCATCTTCCGTATCAGAGTAGGTATTTTTTTAAGTCCTGCCTTTTGGGCGGCACGCCATCTGCGTTCTCCAACTATAATCTTATAATAATTCTCTTCAGGCACAGCCACGATCGGCTGAAGAATGCCCGTCTCTTTTATTGACCTGGCAAGCTCCTCCAGGGTTTCTGGATTAAAATTAAGCCTTGGTTGGTGCGGATTGGGCTTGAATTTTTCAACATCCACTTCAACAAATTTTTCTTCCTTTAAAATACTATATTCTTCTGGAAGGAATGCTTTCAAGCCTTTACCTAATGCTTTCTTTTTCATCGGTTTAGCAACTCCTCAGCTAATTTTATATAGGATTGTGCTCCTTTGGATTTGATATCATAAGCAAGAGCCGGCTTCCCAAAGCTTGGCGCTTCAGCAAGCTTAACCGTCCTTGGAATAATAGCCTTATAGACAACACTGTGAAGACATTGGCGGATTTCTTGTGCTACCTGTTTGGAAAGGTTTGTCCGCTCATCATACATAGTAAGAACAATCCCTTCTATAACAAGCGCAGGATTGAGATATTCCCTCACTTCATCGAGTATATTTAAAAGGTCGGGCATACCTTCCATGCAAAAAAATTCTGTTTGTACCGGAATCAAGATAGAATCTGCAGCCGTCAGGGCATTAATAGTCAGGAATCCCAAAGAAGGGGGACAGTCGATCAGGATGAAATTGAATTTATTCCTGATGCGGTTCAGTGTTTCCTTCAGTCGGGTTTCCCGGTTTTTCTCGGAATGTATTTCCGCTTCAAATCCAGATAATTCCTTAGAACAGGGGCATATATACAAATTATCCAGCTCTGTCGGCAGGACATAATCCATTAAATACTTGCCATTCATAAGCGAAGGGTAGATCCCGAAGTTTTCTTTTTTATTTATGCCTAATCCAGTGGTTGCCATCCCTTGAGGATCAAAATCGACAATAAGAACCCGCTGATCTTTCAATGCCAGGGAAGCACCAAGATTAATGGCCGTGGTTGTCTTGCCCACGCCTCCCTTTTGGTTGGCTACAGAGATTATCTTATTCATTTAACTTTGCCTGAACTATTCATAAAAAAATGGCGCTGTGCTTATTATTATTATTTTTCAGTTATATGCAAGATTTCATCAAGAATGATTATTGAAACTTTTTTCTTTTTTTTATTTATAATTTTAATCGCCATTTTTTAACACAGGCGAGCCGATCTCACCGCATCTACTTCGTTACAGGGCACTTGCGGTGAAGGACCACAGCTGCGTTCCCTGTGCCTCGTATCTGCTGCAACCTCGACTCGTGAATAATTCAGGTAAAATGTTCCACGTGGAACATTTCTACTGAATTAGAACAGATTTTATCATTTTTTACAATGAAAAAGTGCGCTGGAGTTCCCCGGGTTATTTTCAAAACTTATAAAAATTATTCGGCATGGATACTAGTAAATCCCGGAGAAAGCCATCCGGAACAACGCGGGCATGGTTCCCCGAGAGAATCTCGAGGAGAGCGTTGTGAGGAAAAGCATCCCTTTCTATAGTTTAGGATTTTTCTGTCTGATTTTTAGATAAATATGGAGGTTGATAAGCGCCGCCGGAGTAATGCCAGATATTTTTTTTGCTTCCCCCAGGTTGGCGGGCCTTTTATTTTCCAGCCTTTCGACAACCTCCGCAGTCAGGCCCGAGACTTTTTTGTAATCCATATCCTCAGGGATCTTGACTTTGTCGAGTTTTGCTATACGGGCGATCTCTTTGGCCTGCTTTTTCAAATACCCTTCATATTTTATTTCCGATTCAATATGTCTTATTTCCTCATCAGATAAATCAACCTCCGGTTGTTTATTCCGGATGATATCACGATAGCTTACATGAGGTTTTTTTAAATGCGCTTTTAAGGTAATCGTCTCTTTTCCCTTGAGAGTAATTTTTTCTGTCTGCAGGAAGTGTTTCGCTTTATTGATTTTTTCCTGTTTTATTTGATAATCTTCATATTCTGCTGCCCTTATAAGACCAAATTGATTCCCGTATTTAATAAGCCTTTTATCGGCATTATCGATTCTCAGCTGGAGCCGGTATTCAGCCCGGGAAGTAAATAACCGGTACGGTTCTTCTACACCTTTTGTAATAAGGTCATCAATAAGAACAGCTATATACGCTTCATCCCGGCGGAGAATAAAAGGCTTTTCCCCCTTGATCTTCAAGGCGGCATTAATTCCAGCCATCAATCCCTGAGCTGCCGCCTCCTCATACCCTGAAGTCCCGTTTATCTGGCCTGCCAAGTACAAGTTCTCGATTTCCCTTGTTTCCAAGGTCGGATAAAGCTGCGTGGGAACAACCGCATCATACTCGATAGCATATGCCGGCCTCAAAATCTCAGCCTGGTCCAATCCCGGAATGCTGGCAAGAATATCTTTTTGTGCTTCAAGGGGAAGGCTGGTGGCTATCCCATTAATATAGATTTCAGCCGTGTCTAATCCTTCCGGCTCGAGGAAAAACTGATGTCGTTTATGATGTGGGAACTGCACTACCTTTACTTCAATCGAAGGACAATATCGCGGCCCGACACCAGTAATTGTCCCATTGTACAGGGGGGATTTATCCAGATTGTTATTTATGATCTTGTGAGTTTCGGAATTTGTATATCCAAGATAACAGTCGACCTTGTTTTTTAGTTTCTTTTTTGTGCGGAATGAAAAGGGCACTGGGTTTTTATCTCCTTGTTGAGCTTTGAACCTGTCCCAGTCAATCGTTTCTCTGTGTAAGCGCATAGGTGTGCCGGTTTTTAGCCGGAATATTCTCAGCCCCATTTTCTTGAGATGCTCCCCCAGTTTACGGGAAGCCGGTTCATTAGCCCGGCCTGCGGAATAGCTATGTGTTCCGATATGAATAAGGCCATTTAGAAAAGTCCCCGGGGTCATTATTATGGCTCCGGCATTAAGCTTGTTTCCTTCCAGAGTATTGATACCGTAAGCTTTGTTGTTTTTAGTAATTACTTCGGTAACAATGCCCTGGATCAGAGTCAGATTTTGTGTTTTCTCCAAATGCTTCTTCATATATGTTCTATAAAGGGCTTTATCCGATTGGGCCCTGGGAGCTTGCACGGCCCCTCCACGGCTACGGTTTAGCAACCGGAACTGAATGCCGGTTTCATCGGCTAAAACTCCCATGATCCCACCAAGGGCATCGATCTCTCTAACCAGGTGCCCTTTGGCCAGGCCCCCAATGGCGGGATTACATGACATCTGAGCGATAGTTTCCAGATTAATAGTGATCAGACAGGTGGAAAGGCCCATGGCGCTTACTGCACAGGCTGCTTCACAGCCGGCATGACCTGCCCCGATAACAATTACATCGTAATCGTTTGTAGTATTCATGCTGGTTTATTTTCCAATGCAGAAATGGCTGAAAATATTATCCAGTATTTCGTCTGCCCCGATCTCTCCAGTCATTTGTCCGATAAGCGGCTGTATCTTTCTGATCTCCTCAACGATAATCTCTTCCGGAAATCCTTCTTTAATAACACGGAGGGCTTCCAAGAGAGCTGCCTGGATATCTTCAAGCAGCAGCTTTTGCCTAAGATGAAGGATAATCTCGTTTCCTTTGATATCATTACGCCCAAAAAGAGAGTGGATCCGCTCTTTTAATTTTTCAATATTTGTCCGGTTTAAAGCCGATATCTCCAAATGGGGCATCCCGCTTCCCAACTTTGTTGTTTTTTTTATGTCCATTTTCAAGGGAAGATCGCATTTATTATGAAGCAGGATAATTTTTTGATTACGGTATTTCCGGATAAGCTTATAGTCTTCCGGAGATGCTTTTTGGGAACTATCCAATACTAACAGAATCCCGTCGGCTGAAGCAGCTATTTTTTCCCCACGATAAATCCCTTCTTTTTCGGCAGGATGAGATGTGTTGTCCAAGCCGGCCATATCAACAAGATTGAAAATGGAGTCTTTAATTTTAAAATTTTCCCTGAGGTAATCCCGGGTAGTTCCGGGATGAGGAGTGACAATAGCCCGCTCCTGTTCAAGCAATGTATTAAACAGGGTTGATTTTCCAACATTGCTCCGGCCCGTTATTGCCAGAGTAATGCCGTCGGCCAGGATTTTCCCCAAGTCATAGCTTTTCACCAATTCGCCTATGGTTTGCTCGGCCTTTTCTATAGTATTGGCGATCTTATTTTTTGAGATTTTAAGATTCTCATCCGGGAACTCAATCCTAGCTTCTGTCTGGGATAAAATCTGAACAATTTGGCTGCGGAGTTTTATGATTTTGCGTGAAAGAGTGCCTTCCATCTGGTTAAAGGAAATTTTGGCCTGTTTTAATGAAGACGCATGTATAAGGTCATTAACTGCTTCCGCCTGCAGCATATCGATCCTTCCTCCCAGAAAAGCCCTCAGAGTAAACTCACCTGGTCGGGCATGCCTGGCTCCTGTTTTAATTCCTTGGCGGACTATTTCTTCAAGGATCACCGGACTTCCATGACAGCTGAGCTCTATTACATCTTCGGTAGTATAGGACTTAGGCGCCGGGAAAAAAGTTAAATACGCTTCTTCAAATATTTCCTTGTGCTCAGAATTATAAAGATTACCTAGAATGGCTTTCCTGGGAGGAAATATTTTTTTTTTATTTTTTGGCTGAAAGATTATTTTAGCAATAGACAGTGCTTGTTTTCCGCTTAAACGAACTACTCCCAGCCCCCCAAAACCCAAGGGAGTCGCCACAGCAATAATTGTATCTTCAAACATTAAGCTGTGTGCTAATTTCAGTAATTCTTGCCTTGCATCTGAAAGACTTTGACTCTTTTTAGAAATCCGTTTCCTATGCTTTCTGTCGATATTCCTGATATATGGTTGATTGTGACATGCACAAGCCTGCGTTCATAGGGATTCATAGGATCAAGGACCTCATTTTGCCCAGATTTTCTGACACGGTCAGCGACATGTTTTGCATAATCTTTTAATTCTCTCTCTTTCCGTTTACGGAAAAAATCGCAGTCGGCTTGTACTTTATGGGAAGATACTTTATTCAAAATATGCTGAAACGCCAACAACAATTCTCCCTCTTTCTGAAGCAAAACTAACTTATCCGGACCTTCAAAAATAAGCGTGATGATATCATCCTTTCTTTTTATCGCATATTGTATGTCCAGGGGTAAAAGTTTGAGAAGGGGGTCTAAAAAATCTTTTTCAAAATTTTCTTTAGATTGTTTCTTTGGCCAGGCTGTGATAACGATCTCTTTTGTCTTGGTCCCAAAAAGTTTGGTTTTTTCTGCGACAATCTCGTAGTTAAACTGAGAGCGGGGGATTTTTAAAATATGTTCAGCATGGCTTATTACATCTTCCAGGTTTCTTCCTTTAAACTCTTGTCTTTCGCTATTTTTTTCTTCTTTTTCCATGAGTTTCTCTCTTTTGCTTATGCATAAAACGGTTCATAATATATTGCTGTCCTATCTGCAGAACATTATTGGTCAACCAGTAAAGAACCAGTCCGCATTGAAAATTCATAAAGAATATGGTCATGATGACTGGCATAAAAAGCATCATCTTTTTCTGAGTAGCATCACCGGCTGTAGGAGTCATCTTCTGGCTGATAAATTGACTGAGACCCATAAGAATGGGCGTGATATAATATGGATCTTTCGTAGAAAGGTCTGTTAACCATAAAATGAAAGGAGCATGCCGGAATTCAATGGCTACTATCAACAGGCGGAAGAATCCCCAAAAAATCGGCAACTGAACAAGCATAGGGAGGCAACCTCCTGCCGGGTTAACCCCATGCTCCTTGTAGAGCTTCATAGTCGCTTCATTCATTTTGCGGCGCTGATCTATATCCTTTTTTGCTTTTTTATATTTTGACTTCAGCGCTTTGATCTTCGGCTGCAATTCTTGCATCTTGGACATGGACTTTGTACTGCTGTATGTGAGCGGGAAGAAGAGTATTTTTATAAGAATTGTCAAGATAATAATGCTGAAGCCCCAGTTTGGGATCACATTATGAATTGCTTTGATAGCTACATACAAAATTTCTGCTATAAAACCAAAAAAGCCAAATTTTACTAGTTTTTTGGTATTAGGGCTAAGCTTTGACAGGTTATCAAAAGATTTAGGCCCGATATAAACTTTGTTTGCGTAATTGACAGCCATAAAATAATAAGGAACTTGGTTTATAATTTCTTGAAGAAATACGGTGCTGGTTTTTTGGGGGGAAGTTAAAAAGAGGGCGGCAAAATACTGATCATCATAAGCTGCCCAGCTAACAAAATTATACATGCTTTTTTCAGGGTCATACTTTGTTTCATTCTGATGATAGGCTTTAGCAGCAGTATATACGGTTATTCCAGTTGCGCCCCCGTATCGTGTTTTTTTTGCTTCGGGGGAAGGGTTGCCGATTGTGGGGCCCCAGATAAGATCCGGCTCGATCTTCTGTCCGTTTTTCCAGAGGTTTATTGTTATATCAAAGTCATAGACACCCCCTTTAAACTTAAAGATCTTTTCTGCTTTATTCCCTTTATTATCTGCAAACAGGAACCGGACCTCGCCTTCCTTGCCGTTATCCAATTGCAGGGAATTCCGGGAGGATTCAAAAAGGGCGTTGTTAATAGTCTTGTCAAATTCAGGGTCATCTGTCCGCAGCAAAAATGGATATTTGCCTATTTTTTGAGAATAAGAAGAGACAATCTCCAAGTCTTCTCCGTTATAATCTTTATGTTCTCTAAGCCTCCAGCTTGTTAGGACTGCTCCCTTACTACTCCACACCGCATAATACTTGGAAGTGTCAATAGTTACTTCAGCTTCTCTCTGTTCGATTGTAGGCTCAAAATCTTCCCGCTCCTTGGCTTCCACTGCCTCTGTCGGAATCTTTCTGTCAGACAGTGGCTTAGCGGGAACTTGCGTAAGTTCTTGATTTATCTCTCCCGGAGTATTCTGAGGAACAGGTGTAGGCGGTTTTGTCGGAGCGAAAAAGGCCTGATAAAGAAAAAGAATTAAAAAAGAGAGGACAATAGCGAGCAATAATCGTTTTTCCATGAAAATATCCTTTATGGAACTGGATCGACTCCACCAGGATGCAAGGGGTGGCATTTCAGGAGTCTTTTAGTTCCTAAATATAATCCCTTATATAAACCATACTTTTCTATGGCCATATAAGTAAATGTTGAGCACGTCGGGTAAAAACGACAGTGCTGACCAAATAGGGGCGACAAATATGATTTATAACTTTTAATTAAAAATAAAATAACTTTTTTCATACAACTCGACTTTTTATGTTTATGTTTGTTGTTGCTTTTAAGTATTCAGCTTGGACCATTTTCCAGGATGCCTTGTGAATTCCCTTGTTGGCGATTACAATGATATCCAACGGAGTTTTAAGTGCCTCTTTATTCCTCCTGAATAATGTCCGTATCCATCTTCTAGCTTTGTTCCGTTTAACGGAATTTCCCACATTTTTTATGCTGGCAATTGCAGCCAATCTGGAAAAGCTCATATCGTTTTGACGATAAATAAGAGCGATGTATCTTCCATTAAAACGACTTCCTTTTCTATACAGTAATGAAAAATCTTTCTGCTTTCTAAGCCTCTCCTTAGGACTTAAAGATTCAAACATTAAGCAGACAGTCTTTTCCTGCCTTTTTTCCGTCTGTTTTTAATGACATGCTGGCCGCCCTTGGTTCTCATGCGGACTAGAAAGCCATGGTTTTTTTTTCTTTTTCTTTTATTTGGTTGAAATGTTCTTTTCATCGCATCTGCTTCTCAATAAGATTAAGTCATTTATATTAATAAACCACGCCATTTCTGTCAAGGCCTAAAACTGCAGTTGACTCTAAAGAGGCGATAGTCTATAATTATTTTGTTACTATGGATAGATTCATAATTGGGGACAAAGTCATTTACCCTACCCAGGGAATAGGAATTATAGAAGATGTCCAGGATAATAACCTTTTCGGTGAGGATTTCCATATTTACCATTTGCGGATCAGGGCCAATAATACATTAATAATGGTTCCTGCTTCCAATACAGAGGAAATTGGAATCCGAAAACTTATATCTGAGGAAAAAATCAAGAACGTCTATGCCTTCATGCGGAATGGTATGGTTAAAGTATCAAAAAATTGGAAGGGGAGATATAGGGAACATGTTGAGCTTATGAAGACAGGTTCCATCCTTGATATTGCTTTAGTACTGAAAAGCCTTTATTGCTTGGATATAAAAAAGCCCCTGTCTTTTCGAGAGAAAAAAATGATGGAGAAAGCAAAAGACATGGTTGTATCCGAACTATCGGAAGTATCTGAAAATCCTATTGACGACATTGAAAAAAAAATTCTGGATAATCTCTCTGCCTGCTTTAAAGGTATTAAACCGCACCTAGAGGCCTGATTTCGACCATGCTTCTGCCACCCCAGTTTTCCCTTGCTTAAGCACCAATTATTTTGAAGAACTAATGAGCCAATGAGAGTTATTAATAAAAACAAAAAAGCAATCTTTAATTATGAGATACTGGAAAAATTCGAAGCAGGAATATCCTTATTGGGAAGTGAAGTCAAATCTATCCGGGAAGGACGTATCAGCCTGAAAGAGAGTTATGCTGATATAAAAAACGGAGAAGTATTTCTTGTCAACTGTCATATCAGCCCCTATGAAGCAGCCAATCGTCTCAACCACCAACCCCTAAGAGAAAGGAAGCTTCTACTGCACAAGCGAGAGATAAAACGACTGGTCGGGAAAATTAAAGAGCGAGGCTATACTTTAATAGCGACTAAAGTGCTGATCAATGATAAGAGAAAGATAAAAGTCGAGATCGCCCTGGCTAAAGGCAAAAAAGTTCATGAGAAAAGGAACATCATCCGGGAAAGAGACCTTGACCGTGAAATGCAGAGGGAGATGAAAAATTATTAGGGATAAAAAAATGGCTAATCTAAACAAAAATAAAGGTATTATCGGAATTTTGACGGGAGGGGGAGATGTCCCCGGCCTTAACCCTGCTATCCGGGCTATCACTATCCGGGCCGTAAGGGAAGGATATAAGGTTATAGGTCTCTCCCGGGGCTGGGCTGGATTGATCGATATTGTCCGCGATAAAAATGCAGACAATTCGGAATTTTCCCGGGCCCTTACCGAAGAGATAGTAAATAAAGCGGGGCGTACAGGCGGGACTTTTCTTCATACTTCCCGGACAAGGCCCAGTCATATCCCGGATATAAACGTTCCTAAGCACCTTAAAGATAAATATAAGGACACGTCAAATGACCTTACTGCTGAAGTCTTGAAAAACCTGGATTTCCTTGGCATAGACTACCTTATCCCGATGGGCGGGGATGATACATTAAGTTATGGAGCACGGCTGCACAATGAAGGAGTAAAGGTTATTGGCATTCCAAAAACCATGGACAATGACGTCCCCGGAACAGATTACTGTATTGGATTCAGCACCTGTGTTACCCGGATCATTGAAATGACCCATTCGCTCAGGACTACAGCCGGCTCACATGAGCGATACCTAGTCATAGAAGTTTTTGGAAGGTACGCAGGCTTTACTGCTTTGATCCCTTCCATGGCGGGAGCAGCCAACCGTTGTGTTATCCCTGAATATAAATTTAATATCGAACACCTCTGTGAGCTGATGACCAAGGACCGGCTAACGAATCCGAGTAAATATTCGGTGGTATTAGTCTCTGAAGGAGCAACCTTTAAAGGCGGCAATATGGTTTTTGAAGGCAGGGAGGTTGATATGTTCGGGCATAAAAAATTAGGGGGGATAGGAGACCTTATCTCCCATCAGCTTAAAGAGATCTCTCCGAAATTTAATGCGGGGCGGCGAATAAATGTTATAAACCAGCGTTTGAGTTATCTCGTCAGGTGTGGCAACCCTGATGCAATTGATTCCATTGTTCCAATGGCTTTTGGAAATTTAGCCCTGGACCTCATCCTGGATAAGGTCCACGGGCGGATGGTATCTCTTCGTAACGGCCAGTATGACAATGTTCCTATAGAAATAGTTACAAGCACAAAAAAGAATGTTGATGTAGCTAAATATTACAACACAAAGCGGCTGCGCCCTCAATATAAAAGCTTCAATCAAAAACCATTGTTTATTATGACAAGTGATTATTAACCTGGATCATTCATAAAAATTGCCAATTCTGTATTCAAAAAACAATATCTAATTTTATCATTGGCACTTTTTACCTTACAGGCAAGTCGATCTCACCGCATCTGCTTCGTTACAGGGCATTTGCGGTGAAGGATGCTAGCATGGACACAGGTAA